>CBFDDG010000073.1:0-13237 GCA_965603505.1 uncultured Phycisphaerae bacterium
CCGTCGGAACGTGCAGCTCGATGCCGTCGACGTCCTCCGTCTCGCTAATCGCTTTGATCCGGTCAATGACGGACATCTCCTCGCCAAATCCGTTGATGTTGAACCGGTCGCGCAGGTTCGTCATTCCCCAGATGCCCATACAGATCTTATTTCTCATGGCAACACCCTTCGGATTTACGACTTGCGATTTGGGACTTACTATTTGTCAGCGTATTGAATCAGGACCATGATGCCGGGCCAGTTGACCTCCATGCCGTGCACCATGCGCCCGTCGATCAGCGGCGTTTTGCCGGTGGTCAGGGTGTTGACACCTGATTTGAACAGCTCCACCCGGCTCACAGGCACGCGATGAAAATAGTATTGATAGTGAGGTCCCTCACGGTCGAACACCGTCGTGCCATTGATGGAAACACCGCGCATGTACCCGGGACTCCAGCTCGACCAGACGAGCTGGGCGGCGACGGCCTTGCTCAAATCGCCGGTGACATCGAAGTGCTCTGTCTTCTCGCCGCTGCGGGTCACCCACTTCCTGGGGATGTCATAGGGCTTGCACAGTTCGACGGACGCGCCCTTGCGGTCCAGACTCAGGTCTGTCACGGCCTCCGTAATGCAGACCATCCCGCTGGCGTCGATGATCCGTGCCGCAATCGCCATCGGCTGCTTCTGGTCCGGCACCCAGGATGTGTCCCACGTCACCCGGTAGGGCGCCTCGGTCGCCGAGCCGATATGGTTCATGATCTTGCCGTGAAAGAAATGATAGTGCCACTGGGTATAGAGACCGTCGCCCTCATAATTGACGTCCTCATAGTGCCCGATATAGTCCACCTGCCTGACGTTCCCCTCAACCTCGACCTCCAGTTGAACGTTCTTCCCGAGTTTCGCCCCGGACTCGAATGACGAGATCCTCCCCGTTGCATGCGGCTTCTGGGCCGGATCGTAATAGACACGGAAATGGACCCCGTAGATCAGGTTCTGCGGCCACTTCCACGGGTGTTCCGGGGCCACGCGCATGCGAAACTGGTTGCCCTTGCCGCTTCTGAGGAACGACAGTGGAATCGACACGACCGGATAGATGTGATGCTGGTAAGCGGATTGCGGATGCGGAATCGCCTCCGCCTCGGGAATCCGGATCCAGCCGTTCCCGTTGACCTCGATCGCCAGGCCCGTCGTCGAATCATGGCAGAGGATCTTCTCCACGACGACCTCTGCACGAATCGCACGTTCCAGGTCGAATTCGTGCTTCAGAATCACGGGGGTGTTGATGTAATCGTGTGCCCATCCTCGGTCGGCATGTTCCTGGCCGTGCTTGCCCCCGACGCGAAGCGATCCACCGGCGTCGCCGCTCTCATTCCACCACATGTATTCCCGGAACACGTCTCCCGGGACCGGCCGCGAAAGGCCAGCCGCCTGCATGCCGAAAAGAATAATCGCGGGGACAAGCCATTTCGTCTTCATAAGACCTCAATTCTCTTCGAATTCAGGATGGATGTTCCTTTCGATCTCCGGGGCCAGAAAACGGTCGATGTCGTCGTGAGTGATCGAAGCCGTCGCCCCGGTCTGCGTGGCAACAAGCGCCCCGAGCACATTTCCAAACGCCACGGCCTCCTGCAACGAGGCATGCCGTAAGATCTTGTGCACGAACCCCGCCGAGAAGGCATCGCCCGAGCCAACCGAATCCACGAGCCCCACCTTGTATCCCGGCGTGTAGGCGGTCTCTCCGAGGGCCGAGAGCCCAAAGGCGCCTTTCTCTCCAAGCGTCACCACGCAAGACTGAAAGCCCCACTTCTCCACGGCGGCCTCGCAGAACTGCCCGACCGTGCCGTGGGGAACATTCAACATCTCACCGAGCATGTGGGCTTCGTCCTCATTGAGCTTGAGGACGTCGGCCTGGCCCATTGAGAAGAGCACGTTCCGCTCGTCGTAGCAGTCTTTTCGCAGGTTGATGTCCAGTAGCTTCAACGCGTCGGCAGCCGCCTCGAGCAGTTCGCCCAACGTCGCGCGGGACGTGCCGGCCCGCTGTGCCAGAGTGCCGAAACAGAGGCAGTCCACCCTTTCCGCTGTCTTGGCGAGGGTCTCCGTGAACTCAATACGATCGTAGGCCACGTTGGGGACAATCACGTAATCAGGATGATTCTGCGCGTCGAAACTCACCTGCACCGTCCCCGTCGGCGCGTCGTCGTCCCATTGGATCAGGCCCGCATCGAGGCCGAGTGATAGGATTTTGTCGAAAGCCTTTCGTCCCAGCTCATCCCAGCCGAGCCGACTCACCATCAGCCCGGTGTCGCCGAGCGAATGCACGCGATACGCGAAGTTGAAGGGGGCCCCGCCGAGAACGACGCACGACGGCAGGATGTCCCACAGGACCTCGCCAAAAGCCATGACCGTCTTCTTCATACGCTTGCCCCGCGCCTCAGCGTTTCTCGACGATGCTTCGGATGGTCGTCAGGTCCACCTGCACGTTCGGAGGATCCCCCAGTTCCGAAACCACGAGATCGGCCTCGGAAAAATCTTCGTCTTCCGTGTAGCCGTTCGTCGTCACCACACAATATAGCCCCGCCCCCTTGGCGGCAATCAATCCGTTGCGGTTATCCTCAACGACGAGACATTCCGTGGGCTCCAGATGCAACCTGTCCAGCACGAGTGTATAGATCTCCGGGTCGGGCTTCTTTTTCGATACGACGTCGCCGGCCAGGATCACATCGAACCTCGCCTTGCGCTCGGGGCCGAGCAGCGTCTCGACGACGGCGTTGACCGCTTTCTCGTTCGAAGTCGAGCAGACGGCGAGCCCGACGCCCGCGGTGATGGCCTCATCAACGAGCCGTACAACGCCCGGCCGCACGGGTAACTGCCCGGACTCGACCATTTCCATGTAGTAGGCCGTCTTGACCGTGTGAAGCTCCTTGATCAGGGCATCCTTCTCGCGGGCGCCTTGCGGCCAGGACGTCCGGTCGAAATAGTGCTTCATCCGCTCCTTGCCCCCGCCGACTTTCAGCAGCTCCCTGTAAAGCGCCACGTCCCATTCGACATCATAGCCTTTGTCGACGAACGTCCTGTTGAAGGCCACCCGGTGTCCGTCGCGCTCCGTCTCGGCCAATACGCCGTCACAATCGAAAATCAATGCCTTGAGCTTGCCCGCCATATTCGACTCGCTAAAAAACCCGGATTCCTCAAATGCTGCATCCGCGCCGATTCAGCCATCTGGGTCCCCGTCACGCCTTCCCTGCACCGCCGAACAGCTTGATATTCTCGACGATGCCCTTCTTCATCTCATCGAACTGAGCCTTGATCACTTTGAGAGGATCGTACTGCGTGCTGTGTGCACGGTGATAGCCCACGAAGCCATCGATGAACGCGTATTTGATCTGCGTCGAGATATTCACCTTGGCGCAGCCCAGGGCGATGCATTTCCGGAAGACCTCATCGGAGAGCCCGGTACCGCCGTGCAGGGCGATGGGCACGCCCGTGCTCGTGGCGACTTGTTCAAGGATATGGTAGGCGATCTTCGGCTCGCCCTTGTAGATGCCATGGGCGGTGCCTATGGCCGGCGCGAAGCAGTCCGGCTCGACCTTCGCGCAAAACTCGACAGCCTGTCGGGGATCGGCCAGATGGGCATCCTGCTCCTTGACGTGGATATCATCCTCCACGCCGACGATGGCCCCCAGTTCCGCCTCCACCGTGATATCCTTCGGCCGGGCCATCGCAACGACCTGTTGACTCAGGGCCAGGTTCTCTTCGAAGGGCTTTGCCGAGGCGTCAATCATGACCGAGGTCCAACCGGCCTCGATGCACTCTCGGATGAGGTCGAGGTCCTTGCAGTGGTCCAGGTGCACGGCGATGGGGACCTTGGAGCTCTCGGCGAGTTCCCTCATCCAGCCCATCAGCGTCCGGCTACCCCAGAACGTGACTGTCTTGGCGGACGTCTGAATGATGACGGGGGCATCAAGCTCCTCGGCGGCGCGGACCACGGCCTTAGCGGAGTTGTAGTCCAGGATGTTGAAGGCCCCGACCGCATATTTGCCCGCGGCAGCCTTCGACAGCATCGATTTCATGTTCTCAAGCGGCATATTCGTTTCCTTAGGGACCTATCGCATGTATAGACGGCCTTGATGATACCAGCTTCCTGCGGAACGCACACACGCCTGTGGCAATAACCTCCTCGCCCAATAGCGGTGGAAGTATCCGACCATCGGGGCCCCGGAGACGCAGCCTGATGCGTCGCGTCTTGAAGACCCGAATCGTATACGGCGTCCAATACAGCCGTGTAAGGAACTCTTCTGAGCGCATTCTTCACCCCTGGCGGCACAGGGTCGAGCCTTCTCAATCGGCAGCCCGGCCCTGCTCCGGCCTGGCACGCACCGAGAAACGGTACATGTCGCCCCGGTAGATGGAATCCTCCATTTCCAAAATCATCTCCTTGCCGCAGAAGGTCACCCCTTCGACCCGGAACGCCGGGACCGGCCGGCTCAAATCGAAGAACCGCTGCGTCACCGGATCGAGCATGATCGTGCTGAGCATCTGTTGAATCTCCACGAGATGCAGGCCGTAGTCCTTCTCGTAAATATCATACAGTGAACCGGTGAAATCTTTGGCCTCAATGCTGCGACAAAACTCCATGGAAATGTACCGTACTTCGATCATCATGGGAATCTCGTCGGCAAAACGCAACCGATGGATCTTGTACACGGGGCCGGCCATGGCATACCGGCGGCCGTTTATGATCGCCGAATACCCCTGGTCCACCCGGCGGGCATCCAGCACCGTTGTGGACGGCGTGAATCCCGCCTCCCGCATGTTCCGCGTGAAGGCGAGAATCCGGTTGGCCGACCGGTGGACGTTCCGCTCGCGCACGAAGGTCCCCTTGCCCTTGACTCGCGTGCACCAGCCTTCGGCCTCGATCTCATGCAGGGCCTTCCGCGCCGTCGTGTTGCTGATCCCGTACTCCTGAATGAGCTCATTCTCGGAGGGAATCCTCATCCCCGGTCGCAGCTCGCCGGCCCGGATACGCCCAATAATGTCCCGGCTGATGCGATAGTATTTTGGAATCACCGTGTTCCCTGGAGCCATATCGTTACCGCCCAAGCTTGACGCACCAAGATAGCCGGGCAGACAAAACACCGCAAGGCTTTCTCTCAGCTATTTCAGACTTCCACCCTGAAAGATGGGGAAACTGGGGCAGCCAAAGCCCGGGCCGCAAAATCCCCCAAACAACCACCACTCATCCTCCCCCCGCAAGAATCCCGTCTACCACCGATCCCCACTTGTGCACAGTCCGATGACTGCCTGCCGCAGGACCGGACGCCAAGCGGCCGACACGCCCTGAAATCCGGGGACATGTGTCACGGGCAAGCGTCCACATTCCTCCCGACACCCGTGCCGTGACTCTCTTCGCCCCCTACTCCGCGGAGGTGACGCCGTGCCCTGAACCGGTGGCCCAGGCCGCCTGTTCCTGCCGGCCGCTCAAGTCACTGAGAGCTCCGCTTCCGCATCTCTTCGGCGAGGCAGGTCAGGATCCTGCCCCATGGGTCAGTTTTTTTCTATGCCCAAATAAGGGAAAAGTATTTGCCCATTGTGACACAAAGGGCTACAATTCCTACAAGGCTAATCTCAATCCATAATAACAGGTAATTGAAAGGAGTCATGAGATGGCCAGAACGGAGACAAAAGGTTCGTGGACAGGACAGGATGTGCGGGAACTCAAGAAGCTGTTCCCCAACCGCCCGACGGCAGAAGTGGCCAGGAAGCTTGGTCGTCCCACCGAAGCCGTCAAGAAGAAGGCATCGAGAATGGGATTGAGGAAGTCCAGGAAGTACATGAAGTCCCTGGGAAGAACGTAGAGGGACGGGACTCTCCCATCATCTGCCGCAACGTGTTAAGACATCTGGGGGTAAGGGGAACATGCGGCGGTTTGGCCGATGTGCGTTGCGGTGGCCTCGAACCAAGCGAGTCAGGGGGGGGTGCGGGCGGTTGTTATTTGTCGCGCTCTTGAATGCGATTGCTGTACGTCTAACCGGAAATTGATTATGACCTCACGAGAGCGTGTATTAGCAGCACTGAATCGTCGCGAGCCCGCGCGCGTCCCCGTTGACCTCTCGGGGCATCGCTCCTCGGGAATTGCCGCGCTGGCCTACCCGAGGCTGCGCCGGTTCCTGGGTCTGCCGCCCAGGCCGATCCGCGTCTATGATGTCATCCAGCAGTTGGCCATCGTGGACGAGGACGTCCTCGAACGGTTCGACGTCGATACGATCGAATTAGGGCGGGCTTTTGCCCTGCGCGAGACGGACTGGACGGCCTGGACGCTGCCCGATGGTACGGACTGCTTCGTGCCCGCCTGGACGCGCATCGAGCGGCAGGAGGACCGATGGGTGATACGGTCCGACAGCGGCGCCATCCTCGCGCACATGCCCGACGGGGCGTTGTACTTCGAGCAGACCTACTTTCCGCTGGCGGAGAAGAGCGGGCCCCAAACGGTCCGCGAGGCCCTGGACCAAACCATGTGGACGGCCATCGGCAGCCCGCCCGGCCCCATCGACGACGAGACCCTCCGGGAAGGCGCCGGACAACTCCGGGCCGGGACCGACAGGGCCATCATCGGCCTGTTCGGCGGTAACCTCTTCGAGATTGGCCAGTTCTGCTATCGCAACGATCAGTTCATGATGATGCTGGCCGCCGAACCGAAGAAGGCCCACGCCTTCCTGGATGAGCTCATGGAGATTCACCTGGAGAGACTGGAGGGTTTTCTCCGCACGGTCGGGCCGTCCATCGACATCATCCTGTTCGGCGACGATCTCGGGATGCAGACCGGGCCGATGATGTCGCCGCGAATGTACTGCGAGTTCTTCAAGCCGCGCCACGCACTGCTCTGGAACCGGGCCAAGGAACTGGCCGATGTCAAGGTCATGCTCCACTGCTGCGGCGGAGTTCGCGAGCTTCTGCCGCACCTGATTGAGGCGGGCCTCGACGCGATCAACCCCGTCCAGATCAGTTGCCGCCGCATGGACGCCGGCGAGCTCAAGGCCGAGTTCGGCAGGGATATCACCTTCTGGGGCGGCGGCTGCGACACCCGGGATGTCCTGCTCAACGCCTCCCCGCAGCAGGTGGCCGAGCACGTCAAAAAGCAGGTGAGCATTCTGCAACCGGGCGGCGGCTTTGTCTTCCAACAGGTGCACAACATCCTCGCGAACGTTCCTCCCGAAAATGTCGTCGCCATGTTCGATGCGGTCAATGCGACCGGGCAAAGCGCTTGACATCAGCCCCCATTTTCATTATCCTCACCGGGTTGACCTTACCTGACCTGTTTTGCGGTTCTATTTTGGCTGTTGGAGGTTGCGTTGAGAGTATTGTCAGGCATCCAGCCGTCGGGCCGACTGCATATCGGCAACTATTTCGGTGCGATACGCCAGCACCTGCAGATGCAGGCGGAGCACGAATGCTTCTATTTCATCGCGGATTACCACGCCCTGACGAGCAGTCCATCGCCGCAGGCCGTGGCCGAATACAGCCTCGCGGTCGCGATGGACTACATAGCGCTGGGGCTCGACACGGAGAAAACGGTCTTTTGGCGACAATGCGACGTGCCGGAGGTGACGGAGCTGACCTGGCTGCTGTCCTGCGTGACCCCGATGAGCCTGCTGCAGAAATGCGTCAGCTATAAGGACAAGATCGCCCAGGGCCTGAGCCCGAGCCACGGGCTGTTCGCCTACCCGGTCCTGCAGGCGGCGGACATCCTGATCTACCAGTCGAACCTGGTGCCGGTCGGGGCCGATCAGAAGCAGCACATTGAGGTCACGCGCGATATCGCCATGCGGTTCAATAACGCCTACGGTGAGGTCTTCACGATTCCGGAAGAGCACATCATCGAGTCGGTGGCCGTGGTGCCGGGTACGGACGGCCGAAAGATGAGCAAGAGCTACGGCAACACGATCGAGATCTTCGAGCCGGAAAAGAGCGTCAAAAACAAGGTCATGAAGATCGTGACCGATTCTACACCTGTCGAGGCGCCGAAGGACCCGGAAAAGTGCAATGTATTCGCGCTGCTGCGACTCTTCGCCCCGCCGGAGGAACTGGCGCAGTGGGAGCAGCGATATCGCGCCGGCGGTGTGGGCTACGGCGAGGCCAAGAAACGTCTGGCTGAGCTGATCATCGAATTCTTCGAGCCCTACCGGCAGAAACGATCCGAGCTTGAGAGCAACCTGGACCTTGTGGATGCAATGCTCAGGAAAGGGGCGGAGCGGGCCAGGGCGGTTGCCGGCCCGACCGTGCTGGAGGCGCGAAAGGCCGTGGGCCTGGGAGAGCGAAAATGAAGGAGGACCTCGTCTTGGTGGCGCCCTTCGGCGACCATAGGGAAGCGGATCGAGTCCGACCGTTGCTGAAAGGTCCGAACATCAGGGCCTCCGTCATGGGTCAGAATCGCGGGAATATTTGCTCCGGCAGCCAGCCCCGGGAATAGAGAGTGCCGGCGAGCCGGGGCAAGAGCCCACATACGAGCAGGAAATCAAATTGCAGCAGGAGTAACCGTTGGCTGATTATCGCGTCAACCTCGACATCTTCGCCGGACCGCTGGATCTGCTGCTGTACCTGGTCCGCAAGGAAGAGGTGGACATCTACGATATCCCCATCGCGAGGATCACTGACCAGTACCTGCGCTACCTCGAAGTGCTCAAGCAGCTCGATGTCGATCTGGCCGGGGATTTCCTGGTCATGTCGGCCACGTTAATGGAGATCAAATCGGCCATGCTTCTGCCGAGGGCCGAGCCGGAGCAAGCGGCGGACGGGGAATCGGGCGACCCGCGGGCCGAGCTGATCCGCCAGCTCCTGGAGTACAAGAAATTCAAGGACGCCGCCAATCTCCTGGACGCCGCGGGCGAGCGGCACAAGGAGAGATTCGGCAGACCGGCCAGTCTTATCGACCGCCTGGCTCCGGATGCAGAGCCCGAGATCGACATGGAGCGGGTCAGCATCTGGGACCTGCTCGAGGCCTTCGACGCCATCTGCAAGGCTACCGGGACACAGGCCTACACCGGCCATATCCAGGACGATACCCCCATCGACCTGTATCAGATCGAGGTCCTGCACCGCCTGCAGACGGAGGGCCCGTTGACCTTTGAGCGGATTTTCGAATCTCGGCCGGACCGCCTCGTCATGGTCGGCATGTTCCTGGCACTGCTGGAATTGATCCGGGACAAGCTCGTCTGGGCCGAACAAGACGAGAACTCGTCCCAGATTTACCTGCGGGCACTGACTGATGAGCCGGCCGAGCAGGCGGTCCAGAGGACCATCATGGCCGTTGGTGAGGCTGAAGGCGAACCCCCGCAATGGGAGGCGGAGGCTGCCCACACGCCTCCCATCCCGATTGTGGAACTGCCGGCGAAGCCGGCGGCACAGCCCGGCGTGCCGCAAGCCGATCGGAATGCGGATCAGAACACGGTTGAAACCGGCGATGATTTTGTATTTGACAGCCCCTGAACCGCGCGTAAAATAGGTCTTCCGAAGATTAGAGGGGGGGCGCGGACTATTCCCGGCACAATACGGACAGTCGCAAGCTCAAGGGGAGTTTTTTCCCCCGGCCAGCCATTCTGCGACGTAGTAGTCACGTGACAAGGGACCGGTGGTGCGAGCACCCGGTGGGCATTCGTGGCCACGGTGCTGTACACAGAAAGGATAGAGCCATGTCAGGCAACCTAATCGAACTGTCGGATGCCACTTTCGATGAGGCGGTACGCAACTCGGATGTGCCGGTCCTCGTGGATTTCTGGGCCCCGTGGTGTGGGCCGTGCAAGATGCTGACGCCGATCATCGAGCAGGTCGCCGATGAATTTGCGGGGAAGGCCAAAATCTGCAAGCTCAACACGGATGAGGCTCGTGATACGGCCGTCGAGTTCGGCATCAATGCCATCCCGACGCTGATCCTGTTCAAGGACGGGCAGGTGCAGAAGAAGTGGGTCGGCCTGACCAGCAAGAAGGATATCAGTGAAGCCATCAACCAGGTGCTCTGAGAGGTTGAATGTCCCACAGGATCACAAGTAAACGGCAAATTGGAGAGGATGTGTTCTGGGCCGAGGTCGAGGCCCCTCTGATTGCAGCGGCCCGCAAGCCCGGCCAGTTCATCATTCTCAGTATCAACAGCCAGTATTCTGAGCGCATCCCCCTGACCATCGCGGGGGCCAACCGCGACCGAGGCACAATCGAGCTGATCTGGCAGCGAGTGGGCAAGACCACCGCCGAATTGGCGAACCTGCATGAAGGCGATGAGATTGCCAACATCGCGGGCCCGCTCGGCACACCCACGCACATTGAGAAGTTCGGCACGGTCGTTTGCGTGGGCGGCGGCATCGGCAATGCACCGCTTCTGCCCATTGCGACCGCTCTCGGACAGGCGGGCAACCGGGTCATCAGCATTCTCGGGGCAAGAGATAAGAGCAGGCTGATTCTCGAGGACCGGTTCGCCGACGTGAGCGACGAGCTGATCGTGTGCACGGATGATGGCTCGTATGCCCGCAAGGCCCTCGTAACCGAGCCGCTCGCCGAAGTCTGCCGGCGAGACCCCAAGCCTAACCACGCGTTTATTATCGGCCCAACGGTCATGATGAAGTTCTGCTGCGACGTGACCCGGCAGTTCGACGTCCCGACTCAAGTCTCCTTGAACACGATCATGGTCGACGGGACCGGCATGTGCGGGGGCTGTCGCGTCGAGGTGGATGGAAAGCCGAAGTTCGTCTGTGTGGATGGCCCCGAATTCGACGGCCATAAGGTGAATTTCGACCTGATGATCAAGCGCATAGGCGCCTACAAGAAACAGGAACAGCAGGCCTACGAGAAGTTCAAGCAGCATCGGTGCAAAATAGGGCTCCAGTAGCAGGCCTGCCCGCACGCACCGCCGGCCAATCCGAGGGAATCCCTGCCGTGACGGAAGAACAGAGAAAGAAACTACTACGCGAACTACTGGAGAGGAAGGACTCGGGCGGCCTCAAGCCGAAGGATCGTCTGGCCATCCCGCCTCAGGACATGCCCGAGCAGGACGCGGCGGCGCGACGCAGCAACGTGAGCGAGGTTGCCCTGGGCTACACCGAAGAGGAGGCCCGGCTCGAAGCGATGCGCTGCCTGCAGTGCCGGAACGCCCCGTGCGTGCAGGGATGCCCCGTTCGTATCCGCATCCGGGATTTTGTCGCGGCGGTCGCCGACGGCGACTACGGCAAGGCACTCGAAATCATCAAAGAGAATTCCCTTCTGCCGGCGGTCTGCGGCCGCGTCTGCCCGCAGGAGGTCCAGTGCCAGGAGAAATGCACGGTCGGACTGAGTCTCAAGGATGTCTCGAAGGCTGTCTCCGTGGGGCGGCTGGAGCGGTTTGTCGCCGACCTCGATCAGGATCGTGCCACACTGCCTGCCGTCGCCCCGCCGACGGGGATGAAGGTCGCGGTGATCGGCTCCGGCCCGGGCGGCATCGTTGCCGCCGCCGACACCCGCAGGGCCGGGCACGAGGTGACCGTCTTCGAGGCCTTCCACAAGCCGGGCGGGGTCATGGTCTACGGCATCCCTGAGTTCAGGCTGCCCAAGGCCATCGTGCACGATGAGATCGAAACGCTCGAGAAGATGGGCGTCAGGATCGTCACGAACTTCATTGTCGGCCGGACCAGGACCATCGAGCAACTGATGACCGACGACGGCTTCGACGCCGTCTACATCGGCGTGGGAGCGGGTTTGCCCAGTTTCATGGGCATCGAAGGCGAATCCCTCGTCGGCGTCTATAGCGCCAACGAGTACCTCACACGGGCCAATCTGATGAAGGCGTACGACTTCGGTGCCGGGGCGGACACCCCCATCGCAAAGTCGAACAGGGTAGCCGTGGTCGGCGGCGGCAATGTCGCGATGGATTCCGCCCGGACCGCTGTGAGGCTCGGGGCCGAGACAGTCTATCTCATCTACCGGCGGACCGAGAAGGAGATGCCCGCCCGGGTGGAGGAAGTCCACCATGCACAGCAGGAGGGAGTGGAATTCCACCTGCTGCAGAGCCCGAAACGGATCATCGGCGACGCCGACAGCCGCGTTGTCGCCGTCGAGTGCCTCCGCTATGAGCTGGGCGAGCCGGACGCTTCCGGCCGAAGAAGGCCCGTCCCCATCCCGGATTCCGAGTTCCAAATCGATGTGGACACGGTCATTATCGCCATCGGCAACCTCGCCAATCCCTTGATTCGCCAGACTACCCCCGGCCTGGAATTCAACAAATGGGGCAATATCGTGGTGGACGAGAACTGCCGGACGTCCATGGAGGGCATCTACGCCGGCGGGGACATCGTCCTCGGGGCCGCCACGGTCATCCTGGCCATGGGCCAGGGCCGCATCGCCGCGGCCGCCATGAACGACTACCTGGCGAGGAAGAAACTGGAGGAGAAAACGTGATCCACAGGCCCGCCGCGCCATCGCTGCATGGGCTTACCAGTCAATGTGTGGCGTTTCTGCAATGCCGACCAGGGCGGATTCACATCCCGGGCGTTCCTGCTTGACAACCGGCCACCCCTTCGATATGATCCGCCTTCCACAGACTTGGAGCATTGTGGGAGTGCGTTTTGGACCTCAGAGTAGGGGTGTAGGTTCCTCTTGACATGGACCTCCGGCCGGCAGCCGTGCCGGACCCCAAAAGGGAATCTGATAACAGCAGCACAGTGGCGATTGTGACCATGGAAGTAAAGCCTTTCAAAGCATTCCGGTTCAATGCCGGTGTCGTCGGGGATGTAGGCCGGTGCATTGCGCCGCCGTACGATGTAATCAGTGAGGCCGAACGGGAAGAGCTCTACCGGCGGAGCGAATACAACATCGCTCGCATCACCAAGGGCAGGATCACAGACTCCGACAACGGTCAGTCCAATCAGTACACGCGGGCCGCCGAGTACCTGCAGAAGTGGATGGCCGAGGGGGCACTGAAGCAGGACGCCCAGAACACGATCTACGGTTACGTCCAGGATTTCGAGCTCAACGGCGTTGCCTTCCAGCGGTTGAGTTTCATCGCGCTGGGCAAGCTGGAGGATTTCGGCAAGACCGTCCGGCCGCACGAGCAGGTGTTTGAGAAGCCCATGCTCGACCGGCTGAATCTCAAGAAGGCCACGGCAGCGCGCTTCGGCTTGGTCTTCATGCTCTATGACGACTCGCAGGGCCTCGCCGACAAGATCATCGCGGAGGCGGCCAAGCAGGAACCGCTCGTGGATTTCGTGGACGACCAGCGCGTACGACACCGGCTGTTCGCCAT
>CBFDDG010000074.1:0-13127 GCA_965603505.1 uncultured Phycisphaerae bacterium
TTGACCTGAGAAATATCGAGGAACGGGTAGAGGTGGGGATTGTCCAACGCCTGTCTCAGCTTGGCAGAGGATTGTGGCTTCCAGACATCGTCGAACATGTCTGTCACACAGACTTCGACGCCCCGTTCGGCGGCCTTGTCCGTAATGAACTTCATCCAGTAGAGCCCCCACTGGGGCGAAGTCGATGTCTCGTTGTTCATGCAATACAGAACGTTCGGATATTGCAGACTGTCAGACAGCATCCTGGCGACAAATCTCTCCTGGTATCGTCTGACGACATCGTATTGGCGCCGATAGCCGCGCATCCCGGGAATGGTGTGGAAGAAGGGTTGTCGGTCTCGCCAGGCAGGGGCAGGGTAGGCTTCGGCCAGGCCGGATCCCTCATTCGTATAGTTGACGTTGTTGCCCGGTCGCCACGGACTGTTCTGCCAGTGCTCCTGTGAGAAGTCAAATCGGTCCCAAACCTCGATCTGTATGATGATATCTCTCTCACGGCACCAGCGGAGGCAATCCGCGAACCGATCCCAATAGACAGCGTTCCACTGATCCAAATCGAACCGGCCGTCCCCAAGACGCTGGTGGGCCTTCAGGTCGAGCCCTTCCCGCTGACTCATTGTGTTTCTGACGTAATTGCCGCCGACCGCGGCGATCTCGTCCAGATGGTCCCGCAGCCCTTCCCACAGAAAAACATGGTCCGTCTCGCTTGCCCCGAGGAGCAGGACAGGCTTGCCTTTATACTGCCAATAGCGAGGATTCTTTTCGTAGGGCCTTATTCCGGCCGCAGTGTCTGCCGCGGGGGCGCAGACGGGCCGGCCCGCCCCCAGCGGGACAAGGAGGATAAGAAGAGCAGCCACCCGAATCTGTGTCCAATCGCCTGTTTTCTTCATTGGTCTTGGCCTCTTTCACAGGTCGGTCTTGTGTGATAGAGATTATATGCGACCGTG
Organism: uncultured Phycisphaerae bacterium; assembly: GCA_965603505.1. Classification (GTDB taxonomy): domain Bacteria; phylum Planctomycetota; class Phycisphaerae; order Sedimentisphaerales; family Anaerobacaceae; genus PLanc-01. The sequence continues at coordinate 945 of CBFDDG010000074.1, forward strand.
CCGTGCCCACAAAGCGTCGGTTCGCCCCCAGATAACGCTCACCCATGACGGTGCGCATGCGCGACGGATAGCGGCGGCAAGTGGGGCTCGCTGATGGTCTCGCCATTTTGACTCAAGGCGTCAACTACCTCCATTCAGAGATCCCATGTTCTCATACCACTTGGTATTCGACGTGGCGGTTCCCACGTAGATCACGTCGAGCCGGTCGTCGCCGTCAGGGTCGGCGCAATCTCGTCGCGTGAGCGCGGTCCACGCATGTCCTGCCGTCCACGCGTGCGGCGTGATGCGCTCAGTCATAGAACGGAAACAGCTTCTTGAGCTCGTCCTTCGATGGCCGCCGGCCGTACTCGCAGATCTCGAAGGCCTCAGCGTACTTGATCTCTTTACCTTTCTCTCGGCCGTACCAACTGACGAGCTGCTCCCGAAAGCGGTTGGCGGTCCCCGCGAAGCGACGGTCGAAGTTCCGGCGGACCGCCTGCTCCCGGGCCCGGCGTGCCGCAGGGTCTTGCGGGTACAGCTTCTCCGATCCACCACAGCCACCTTCCAGCGTCTGCGACGCCAGGGCCAGGGCTGCGTCCAGCTTCTTCTCGATCACCTCGTCGATCCCCACCGCCACATCGGCGGTGAACGGGTAAGGTTTCTGGAACCGGTCCTGGTAGAACATGAACACCGGATTCCGCTCAAGATACGGCACATCGGGGCAGAAGAACGGCACGGTGACCATGTAGCCGGCGTCCTGCACGAGCAGGGCGACGTTGCGGTGGTCGGGATGATAATCGTTCGGCCGATGGCACATGACGATATCCGCGCCCCACTGACGGATGACCCGGACAATCGTTCTGCGGTTCTCCATCGTCGGCATGATTTCGCCGTCGTGAATGTCGAGCACCTCCGTCTCGATGCCGAAGATCTCCGCGCATCGTTCCACTTCGGCGGTGCGGCGCTGGGCCAGGGGCCCGCCGGCCATGCCCCAGTGGCCGATGTCGCCGTTGGTGCAGGAAACGAACTTCACGTGATGACCCTTCGCGGCCCACATCGCTGCGCTGCCGCCGGCGCGGAACTCGTTGTCATCGGGATGGGCGCCGAAACAGATGATGCGGAGCTTGCCGTCCCTGGGAATCGGAGCGGGCGCCGGCTTGGCCATCGCAGCCGTCGCCATGACGCCAAGCTGTTGCGAAGCGATCACCGATCCGTCATTCGCTCTGGCTGATGCCACGCCCAGTAAGCCAGAAAGAGCGACAGACAACAAGCCGCCGACAATACATCGTGCTCGCACAAATCTTCCGTTCATTGCATGGTCCTCCTATTCATTGGACGCTACGTTTCCTGTGACTTTCCAAACTGTCGCGTGTATTCGGCGTTTTCTTCGATCTGATCCTGGTATCGCGGATACATGCCGACGATCACGCCGTCGGTGGGTTTCAGATGCTCAAACGCAAACTGGAATGCTTCTCTAACGGATCGTTTGTCACGGCACTTCCGACCGGCCGCCAGAATCTTGAAGCCCAAGCACGGCTGATCGACCTGGCGCACCACGTCGGTCATGGCAATCGGATCGGAAGCAAAGAACGAGTAGCCGATCTGGAGCGTGACGACCGGCGGCATCTTCGCCAGCTCTTCTTGCGATCTCGTAAGGTAGTAGAAGCATGTCATGAAGAAATCGACCTGCCAACCTTCATCGGCAACCCGCTTGATGCAATCGGGGTTGTGGGCTGAAACCCCAGCCAACACGCCCGCGTCGCGGACTCGCTTCACGAAGTCATGGACCTGCTGATCCTTGCCTTGCCGGAACAGTCTATCGGTGACTCCACCATGATGGACGATGGCGATGGGCTGGGTATCCTGGACCACCTGCTCGGCCGAAGCACGCTCGGGTCCGCTGGCGTGGAGGCAGATAAACTTCATCTTCGACCCGCGTTCGCGCAGTGTTCGGAAGACCCCGGCCATCTGCTCCGGGTTGCTGAACTGATGAGTGTTGATGCCGGCACGCTCACATCGCCATAAGAACTCAACGGTCTGCTCGGCAGTGAAATACTCGCGCATGTGCTGGTCCATGATCGGACCCATGTAAGAGTATCCGCTGATGGGGTTCGAGCCCGCGATCAGCCGGGTGACGTGGTGCTCGCCGAGCCGAATCGTTGGCAGCAATGGGGCCGGCGAGCCGGCAGGCGGTGGGGGAGTCTCCTCTGCCCGGGAGGTCTCTTGCAGGGCGAGGGCCGAGCCGGTCACGGCCAGGGACAGCCGTGAGAGAAACTCCCGGCGCCCGGCCACGTCAGTCTCGCATCTGTCCGAACTCATATGGGCCTCCAAAAGCCTTCACAACGATATCGAATTGCCGGCAAGAGCACCGCGCGATTCGCGCGTATGACTACTCTACCAGAGTCCGGGCGTAGGGTACACAAATTCATCCGGGCTTGCAGCTCTCCATCTCAGCGCATCACCAAACCTACGGCCTCTGGCCGTGTGACCCAAAGAGCTTCGAGCGGTCCGTGGTATCCCGGATCTGAAGTAGAATGTGCGTCGTGCGGCCCCAGCGGGGCCTTTCTGACGCCACACGTTGGAGGGGATCGTTGTCACATGCGGCGCTACAATCAACTGGCTGCGCGACAGCGTCGCACTCAGATTCGACAGATATTCCCTCTGGCACGCAGTTTTCCATCAACACTTCCTTCCGGCCGGCCGCCGTCCATCATGAAGTGATAATTATGGGCGATATGCGAAGGTTCCAGTGAATCTGGATGAGAAGCCAATGTTTTCCCGGATCGAACCGTCTGGGGAGATGGGCCCACACTTAGCTCGTCTCCCCGATGACTGGGCCCGGAAGCAGATGAATCTTGGCACTCGCCCAGCTTGGTCAGTAGCGGTGCTGACATGAGTGTCAGCCTCATATAGATAACCGTCGGCGTCTGTGCAACTGACAGGGGCGGAGTCTCTGCGCTTGGCGCTACCGGAGAATCTGTCTGGGCCGAAGACGCCGCACGTGCAGCCTCATCTTCACGATGTGGCGTCGTCTCTCAAGGAATAGATGGGAGCGGAAGCATGCGAAGGATTTTGGTGACCGGCGGCGCCGGGTTCTTGGGTTCGCATCTTTGTGAGAGACTCCTGCAGGAAGGCCACGACGTACTCTGCGTAGACAACTACTTCACAGGCACCAGAAACAACATTGCAGGTTTTCTTGGTTATTCACGATTTGAAGCCGTGCGTCACGACATAACCTTTCCGCTATACGTCGAAGTGGACGAGATATACAATCTCGCCTGTCCGGCCTCTCCGGTCCACTACCAGTCTGACCCCGTACAGACCACCAAGACCAATATTCACGGTGTGATCAATATGCTCGGACTGGCCAAGAGACTCAAGGCCAAGATCCTCCAAGCCTCAACAAGCGAAGTCTATGGAGATCCCCACGTGTGTCCCCAGTCTGAAAGCTACTGGGGGCACGTCAACCCGGTCGGCATACGCTCCTGTTACGATGAGGGGAAGCGATGCGCGGAGACCCTGTTCTTCGATTATCATCGGCAACATCGTTTACGGACCAAAGTGGCGCGGATTTTTAACACGTATGGCCCGCGAATGCACCCGGAGGATGGACGGGTCATCTCCAATTTCGTGGTTCAGGCGCTGACGAACGTACCCCTGACCATCTATGGGGATGGTATGCAGACACGCTGTTTCTGTTACGTCGACGATCAGATTGAAGCGCTTGTCCGCTTCATGAACTCTTCCGATGACTTGACGGGCCCGATCAATCTGGGAAATCCGAATGAAATGACCGTCCTGGAAGTGGCTCACACGATCATTGACCTGACGGGCTCACGCTCCAGGCTCCTCCACAAGCCCCTGCCGCTCGACGATCCCAGACGGCGCTGTCCGGATATCACTCTGGCGAAGGAGAGACTTCACTGGCAACCACGAGTCCCCCTGAGGGAGGGCCTGGACAGGACCATCGCCTACTTCGACGAGCTGTTAAGAAAGGAGCAACGGGCAGGACTCTCGGAACTCGTGACGGACCGTTAGGTTCATCCGCAGTATCCTGCCCATATGGCCCATCCGGGTGCCGTGGTTGCCGTGTCACGATATCAGATTCGCCCAGTCGACCTCAAGGGCGTCCATTGTCCCTCAAGGCATCGAAGGAGGCTATCGAAATGAAGATCGGCATATTCTCGAAGTGTGGACATGCCGGTGGCTCGGAGTTCCGCTGCGCCGAACTGGCGAACGGGATTGTTCGCCACACTGAGCATCGCGCGTTTCTGTTGTGCGAGGGACCGATACATCCGAAGGTCCTGAAGACGGTGGACGAGGCGGTTTCGGTCAGACTGAACGTGGTGAAGATCGAGGAAAAGGTACCCATCTTTTACGAGATGGATGTCATTATTGTCGTGAACACGGACAGTAACGAGTTCACGGATGCGGAGTATTGGCAGGGGAAGACCTACCGGCACAGTTGCGTTGTCGATCTGTCTCGCATCAAGAAATTCGTTTTCCTGTTCAATTTCGTCATCGAGCCCGCCGCCAAGCTGCCTTCTCTGCTGAGGCACGTGCCGGACGTGCGGATTATCACCGCCAATAGCCTGTTCTTTCGCTCCATCTCCGAGATGGACATGTTTAAGGAGATACGGCATCTGCCCCGACTGGTGCTCGCGAGCCCGATCGACCCTGGCACCGTGACCACAGACAAGAGGCCCTCCGACCGGATTCGTATTGGCCAGCATTCCCTGCCATATATGCACAAATTCAACGGAGAAATCGGCACACTGGTCGCGCGGATCAACGACAGGTATCTTGACCGGGTGTTGTGGCACTTCATGGGGATGCCGGCCAATGTGGGCAGCCTCATTGCACATCATCCCAATGTGGTGATGCGAAAGGCGTTTGCCCTTGCCGTCAGGGACTTTCTCGAAGAAGTCGATGTCTTTCTTTTCTATAACGCCTGGGATAGAACGGAACCCTGGGCGCGATCGGTGGCTGAGGCGCTCACGAGCGGCTCTCCCGTCGTCGCGACGGCAAGAGGCGGCAATCAGGATCAAGTCATCCCGGGTAACAACGGCTATCTGTGCCGGTGTCTGGAGGATTTCGTGGGGCACCTGAGTGTGATGATAGACCGACCGGAAATGGTTCGCCTTCTCGGGCGCAATGCCTCTTTGTACAGCAGGTTCTTTACGACGGAGTACGTCATCAGAAAACTCATGGAGTTCGTTCGATAATCTGCTGCAGATGCAGATGGCTTTGCCGACAGATTCTACGCCCTCACCTGCATCCTCCATATTGTCCGGACTACAGTGGGGAATCAAACCTGGATGTGCTTCCTTGTCAACGTTTACCGTGACTCGTGCGCCCGCACTAATAGCGATGGAGTATCCATGCTGAGCCACCGCGGACAACGATCTTGCCGATACACTCTGTCAAAAAGGACACCGAATGTTCCAGGATGGATCAAGCGTAGATGACCAACTTCTTTTGGACCAGGTGGTAAATGGCAAGGACCCAAAAGCGTTCGAGATTCTATACGCCAAGTATTATCCGCGTCTGCACCATCGCGTCGCCCACCGCATCGATTCGAGGGTGGACGCAGAAGACCTGACTCAATCGATTTTTGTCCGCCTCTGGGAGACCCGCGCTCGATACCGGAAAACCAAGTCTGTGGAGGCATACCTCTATGCTGTGGCAAACAATGCCATCGCTCAGCATTTCCGGCAGAAGAAGCAGCAGCGTCGACACGTTTCCATCGATGCGCTCATCGAAAGCACGGCCGACAGCAACATGCAGCATACGGATGCAGCGACAGGGCAGTTTTGCGGGCGTCACCCGGACGGCATCCTGGAGAACAAAAAGATTCGAATGTCTCAGAAGGGCCGTGAAGCCGTCAGGCTGCGATTTGTCGAGGGGCTCTCTACGCGGCAAGCGGCCCGAGTCGCGGGATGCTCCGTAGCGGCCTTTTACTCGCGGCTGGAGAGGGCAATCAAGGCCTTGAGACAGGGTGAAAACGCAGGATGTGTACAGCCTGAAGCTGCCGCTCGCATGCGGGCAGAAAGCCCGGAGAATTTCTGACCGGCAGGCTATCCCAGGTAACCCGCTTACGAAAAACGTCAAAAATGTTGAAAACTCTGCCGAATCCCAAAGGTATTGTGCATTCTTATAATCGAAGAGCAACCTTGAGTGGCCTCGCACCGGCGCATGGCCGGCTACACCAACTGCCGGCAAGTCGTCATCGAGAGAGAGAAGGGTTGCGCAAGACAAACACCATGACCCGGCCTCCACGGCGCCTGGAGTACGTGCGCCGATGGCGGCAGAAAGGACAAAGAGTGCCAGGTCTTGGTGAGCCAGAGGCGGAGAATCATCACAGGGTCATTGACTGCAACGTCAAAGGACGACAGCCGGAATGCCCGGCATCGCCCTGCAGATTGTCACACAAGTAACAGCTTGGTTTAGGCAAGGAGTGAAACGATGAGCGAATCCGAAGGAACGGAGAGGACAGGCGTTGCGACTGAGGCGGGGACACCCGCCCCTACCGCAGAAGAAATGGCCGAAAAAATGTGCCAGGGTCTATGGAGGCTCAAGCCGAACATCGTTGTGAGGGTGGAGGAAGACGGCGCCATTCTCTTTGACCCGGATAGCGACTCGATGTCTGTCGTCAATCCCATGGCCAGTGCCCTTTTGCAGTGGCGGCGTGATCGCATCTGTTTCGATGAGTGGTGCGCGGTCCTTCAGACGCACTATGGGGGAACTGAGCTGGCCCAAATCCAGGCGGACGTGAAGAAGTTCCTGGGTACCATCGCACATTTCGCGGAGTCCTCTGATGGAAAAGACAACTAAGGTTCTATCGGCCCCGACGTCGGTGACCCTGATGATCACCCGTCGCTGCAATCTCCGCTGCTTGCACTGCGGCAGTTCTCCCGAGCAGTTTCTCCGGGAGGATATGAGCACGAAGGAACTCCTCGCCGTGATCGATGAACTGACCCGCTGCAAGGTCTTCCATATTTCGATCTCAGGGGGTGAGCCGCTCCTGTATCCTGACTTCTTCGTGATCGTGGATGCCATCATGCGAAGTCCTATGCGCTGGCAACTCGATACGAACGCGACGCTCGTGACCAAGGAGATAGCCGAGCGGTTGAAAGGACTTCCGCGCCGCCCCTTCATCTCGGTCAGCCTTGACGGGATGACCTCTGAGACACACGAGCGTATCCGGGGTCCGGGAAGCTTCGTGAAAACGATAACAGGGATCGTCACGTTAAGGGCCGCGGGCTTGGGAGTTCGGCCGTTCATGGTGCTGAGCCGGTTGAACTACCGTGAACTGCCCCAGATCGTCGACTTTGTCAAGTCGGTCGGCATCAAGCACTTGAACATCACCCCGCCCTCAGGTTGTGGAAGAGCGGGGCAGTATGCACAGGAGATGGCCCTGAGATCGGCCGAGCTTCGAGAAGCGCTCGAGACCTCGCTCAGGATCGATGAGAGCAATCCCCGATTGTTCACCGGACCATGGGCCCACATGCTCAGTTTCTACCGTAAGCTGAAGGAAGGCGCGCTGGCACCACAGGAAGGATCGGATGGAGTCTTCAAGAATTGTGGGGCCGCTCGGAGTTCTCTCACGATAAGCTGCGACGGAACCGTGGTTCCCTGTGACATGTCATACACTTATCGCGCCGGTAACCTGCGCGATCAGCCCCTGACGGAGATCTGGCGCAACTCCCCCGTGTTCAGCGCAATTCGACAATCCCGAGGAATGCCGTTGTCGCAGGTTCATGGATGTAAAGAGTGCGCGTGGCGCCATACCTGTCAGGGGCCGTGCCCGGCCGGCGGATATGCCTTGACCGGCATTTGGCCGGCGGCGGAACCCAACTGTACGATCAGAGAGATCGGAAGGCTGTTTGAAAACGAAACCGTGGTGCAAGCGAATGGAAAGGTATCGTGATGGAAACACAGACTCGCCGCCAGCCCTATCTGACGGATTTGTTGATTTATCCGACATCTCGATGCAACCTGAAGTGCCGGCATTGTTACTTCGCCCCCACCTATGACGAGAGCCTGGGCAGGCGTGCTGACGAGATCTCGTGTGAGGAGATCTGCAAGGCGGTCGATGAGCTGCTGCCCTTCGGCTTGCGTGCGTGCAAGCTATCCGGTGGCGAGCCCTTCCTCCGGGGTGACGTAGTGGATATCTGCCAGCACATGAAGCAGAAAGACGTCCGCGTCAATATCGAGACCAATGGAACACTCGTGACACAAGAACAAGCCAACACCCTGGCCCGATCGCGCCTTGTCCAGTTTCTTTCCGTAAGTCTTGACGGTGCCTGCGCGGAGACGCATGAAGCCCTGCGGGGCGTGGAGGGATGCTTCGACAAGGCCGTGAAAGGTCTTGAATACTTGACGACCGCCGGTCTGAACGTACAGGTCATTGCGGCGGCGTACCAGGGGAACAAGAGTGAACTGCCCCGCATTATCGATCTGGCCGCCGCCAAAGGGGCCAGCTCGTTCAAAGCATGTTTCATCCACGCCGTCGGTCGGGCCCGGAATCTTTCTTTGATTGATCTTGAAGAATCCTTGGAGATCGAGCAACAGCTTGCCGAACATGCCGAATCCGTTGGCATCCGGTACTGCAGCTCCGTGCCGACGGTCCTGAAAAGCGTGAGTTGCATCATGCAAACACACGCCCTGAACGGCAGATGCAACATCACCTCTGCTCTGGCCATTCTATCCGACGGGACCATTACCGTCTGTGGCATGGGGCGTCACGCAAAGGACTTTCGGTTTGGGAAGCTCGGTGAGGATGACTTGGCGGAGATCTGGCAGAACCATCCCACCCTGACGCTCATCAGGGAGGGCGTGCCCAGCCGGCTGCAGGGGGTATGCAGTCGTTGCGTCATGAGATCGGCATGCCTGGGATACTGCCGCCTGGAGAACGAGGATATCACGCTGGACCACCTCTTTGATCCCTTCCGGCTATGTGCGATGGCCGAGAAGCTGGGACTCTTTCCCGAGAGTCGCCTCGTCAACCGCCCGGAGGCCAGTGCCACGGCCGTGGCTTGAGCAGGCTAAGCGGAGCACAAGCGGTGCTTCCGCACGAGCGCTGCCTGTTGTGTCTACCTGATGCACGTGGGCGTAGGCATCCGACGAGGGTATCTGGCAGTCAAATCCACATTGGGGGGCGTACCTATGGCACGCCCCCAATTGTTGATTGAGAACTCTCGTCAACCTGGCAGGGAAAGTCTATGGCAGAAGCTCGGTGTGTTCAAGCGGATCAGGAGCAAGTGCACTAGCTGGAGTGTGTGGCTGGACGGAGTACGCGAAGCCGCTCGTGTACACACGGAAGGGGCCAGATTGGCCCCGATCCAAAAACAGGACTGAACACGTGTAGATACTGGGTACACCAATTGAGTTCAAGAGTTCCCATTCTGAGGTCGGACGGTGATTCACTTTCGGCGAAGGTCAAAGCGCCGGCCCCCCCTGGGCAAGAGCGGCGAGGCTTAAGGGCGATCCTTGCCTTGTGGCGGGTGATTACGGAGACCAAGACAGCAGTCGGGTACATCCGAACGCTGGCCGTGTACGGCTATTCCTATCGATATCGCCTCCTGTTGCTGGCTTTGCTATCTCCCATTCTATCTGTCCCCCGCTTGTTGACTCCCTTGGTCATGCAGGCACTGATTGACAAGGCCTATCCCGCGCGCGACTTCCGTCTCTTCGGGTGGCTGTGCGCGGCCCTACTGGCACTCAGAGTGGTGCCGAACGTGCTCGCCTGTGTCTCAGGATACTTGTCAATGTATGTCAACAACATGCTGCGGTACAAGCTTTGTCTGCGCGTTTTCAATGCCATACAGCGTCTGCCGCAATCGTACCGGGAGGAACATGGGTCAGGCATGTTCCTGGAGCGTGCCACGCGCGACGTGGGCGCCGTGGCAAGCAGCATAACAAGACTGCTGCCCGAGATCGTCACCATCGTATTCACCTTCCTGGCCGCCATTCCCCTGATGTTGCGGCTCAACGTGAAAATCACCCTTCTTGTGCTGGCGATGGTCCCTTTCAACTACGTAATCACAGTGTGTCTGTCGCGCAGGCTCAGAGCATTGCACGAAGCGAGTCGAAAGGTCGATGAGAAGATAACGACGTTTACCTCGGAGACGATAGAGGGAGCGACCATCGCGCGTCTCTTCGCGCTGGGTCATCTCCGCCGCCAGAAGCTCAAGCAGTTGCTGCGCAACCACCTGAGCATCGCGTTTGCCTCGTGGCGAACGAGCATGTTCTGGGGCCAGCTTGGGGGTCTGGTTGGCATGCTTTGGGGAATGGTCCTGCTTTGCGGGGGCTGGTACCTGGTATTCAGCGATCGATTGCAGCTCGGGCAGGCGGTGGCGCTGGGGATGTACGTCAGCGTGCTGGCCCGCCCCTTCCAGGAAGTGGGCAAGCTCTATCAATCGCTGATAGGAGATTCGGTAGCGGCGCGTCGGGTGCTCGAGATACTGAATACACGCCACCCCAGCGCGCAGGACGGGGCCCAAATGGTGCTTGCACGACCGCCCCGGCGTTTTGAGTTGCGCAGGATGTCCTTTGCGTACAAGGAAGGGCGACCCTGTTTGTGCGATCTGGATCTTCGTCTGGGGGGCGGCCGGACCGTCGCCGTCGTCGGTCCCAGCGGGGCAGGCAAAAGCACGCTCATCCGAATTCTGTCCGGATTGGATGACAGGTACGAGGGACAGTTCGCAGTGGATGGATATGACTTCAAGAGAATCAACCGCGACAGTTATCTGCACCACGTATCGCTGGTGCCGCAAAACAGCTTCTTCTTCAGCGATTCGATACGCGACAATCTCTGTTCCGGCAATGGGTCCCTTCCCGCCGGAACTCTGCAAAGATATGCCAGCATCCTCGGGTTGGAGGAGCTGATCGAATCGGCACCGGAAGGGTACGACACAAAGCTCGGTTCAGAAGGCATACGGTTTTCCGCCGGCCAGTACCAGAAACTGGCGGCCTTCCGCGCCATCCTGAAAGATGCCTCTATCCTGATGCTTGACGAAGTGACCTCATCGATGGACATTGAATCCGAGCGGCAGCTTCTGCAGGGCATCGTTGCCCTGAGGCCTCGAGGCTGCGTCACGTTGCTGGTGACCCATCACATTGCCATAACCACCGAGCCCTGGATCGATGAAATTGTCGTGATGGTAAACGGCCGGGTCGCCGAAAAAGGCTCATGCGCCCAACTCCGCGAGAAACGTGGCTTTTATCACCACTGGCTGAATCTGAACCGAGGCGTCTCGCTGGACCGCGCCATCACGGCTGACGAACTGTCAGGACACGAATCGAGGAGTCCGTGAATCTTCGTGGGATGGGTCACACATGCCGGTGCAATTGCGCATCGGAGGGACATCCGCCATGCGCGTGACAGGATCTCCCGTGACCACTCAACGAGCCCGCCTGGGGCCGAGGGGCGCGCCGGAGCGACAGATTAACCCGCCACAGTTGTTCGGTCGGGTGGGAAAGCGAAAAACGTTCACGGTACTCATCGCCCGGGTGATAGTGAAGGCGATCGGAAGAAGCTCGATTTCTGATTTGAAAGGAGGTGATAACCATGGAAGACTTGCTATATCTGGGTTCGCTGTTACCTATGGGCTATGCTGCCCCGGATGTGCAGAGCATCCTTTCTGGCGACCTGCTCGACTCTACGTGCGGGACGCCGGGCAGTAACCCTGTGGCCTCGTGCGGCACCGGCACAAGTCCGACGAGTAAGTGTGAGCCCGAAGGCACATGATAGCAGTCAGATCCACCTTGGGGGCGTGCCACGGGTATGCCCCCAATCATTGAACTGAAAACTCCCGTCAACCCGGCGGAGAAGAAACCCGTGGCGACAGATCGACGTGTCCGCCTGGACCACGGCAATACAACAATGAAGCACAAAGGGCTCAAGAGACACGAGAACCGTGCGCGTTGCCCGGGCGGAAAAGGTGTTCGGGAGACTCGTGTTGGAAAAGACTATTCCTTCGAGTGAAAGGAGGTGATTATCATGGCAGATCTACTTGGTTCGCTGCTGCCCGTAGGCTACATGGCGCCGGACGTGCAGAGCATCCTGGGCGGAGTGCTGCTCCTGGCCAGTTGTAGCCCGAGCGGCTCGGGCCCCCTGGAGAGCTGCGTCACGGGATCCTCCCCTGACGCAGAGTGCTCGGCCGGTCACAGCCCCCGGACTGAGCAAGGGTGTCCCTCGCC
>CBFDDG010000075.1:0-13071 GCA_965603505.1 uncultured Phycisphaerae bacterium
TGGGTCATCGCGCGCGAGCAGTTTCGCACGCGGAACGTGGCGTAGGCGTGCTCCAGCGGGGATTCATGACCCATCGTGATGAGCCGCCGAATGAAGGCACTTTGTGAATCATCATCGATCCGGTCGAAGCTCAAATAGCAGGTCCGGCCGGCCTGCTCGATCACCTTTTCCGGCTCCGGGGTCATGGCGATCAGTTCCACCGCCAACTGAGCCCCACATACAGACTGTTCCATAAACGCTCCTCACGACGCACGGCTTCTCTCACGATCCCCGCCGTCCGCAGCACATCAGACGATACTTATGTCAACTCTTCCCAGCACGGCCAGAGCCGTCTCCACGTTGCCGAACGGCGCACTGACGGCGAAGCCCGCGACGTGATCTCGGATCGCCGCCACCAATTCCCGCGCGATCTCCACGCCTATGGCTCGACCCTGCTCCTTGGTCTTTGCCTGGCTCATGCGGTCGAGCAGCCGGTTCGGGACGACGACGCCGGGGACCTCATTGGCCATAAACTCGGCGTTCTTGAGACTCGTGAACGGCCATATCCCCGCGACGATGGGGATCGCGAACTCCTGCGTCGCATCGAGAAAACGCAGCAGACCGTCAGGATCGAAAACCGGTTGCGTGATGGCGAACTCGGCGCCGGCAAGAACTTTCTGCCGGAAACGCTCGATTTCCCGTTCCAGGTCCGCCGCCACGGGATTCGCTCCCACGCCGATGACCAGCGACGTCGGCGGCTCGATGCCGTTGCCGCCGATATCCACGCCCCGGTTCAGATTCCGCACAACGCCTGTGAGCGCGATCGAATCCATGTCAAACACGCCGGTAGCGCTGGGGTATTCGCCCAGCTTGGGCGGATCGCCGGTGATGACGAGCAGGTTTCGCACGCCAATTGCAGAGGCGCCGAGGATATCCGACTGCATGCCGATGAGGTTCCGGTCGCGGCAGCAGAAATGCAGGATGGCCTCAATGCCGGCCTCTTGCTGGATCCGCACGGCGGTGACCAGAGGCGACAGCCGGGAACTGGCTCGCGGCCCATCCGGTATGTTGATCGCATCGATTCCAGCCTCCGCGCACCGCGAGGCTTTCTCAAGAATCGCCGTCACGTCAACGCCGCGGGGCGGGGTAATCTCGATCGTTGTGACACATTCTCCCGCCGCCAGTTTCGCCCCGAACCGGGATCTGGCGGCCAGCGGCTGCGGCTCCTTGAGCACGGTCTGCGCTGTCGGCCGCACCTCCGCGACAAGGGGGATGATACTCCGAGCCGCCGCCTTGCTGATGGAGTGGACGACGCGCACAATCTCCCTGATGTGGTCCGGTGTCGTGCCGCAACAGCCACCGATAATCCGGGCCCCCATCTCGAAGAAGCGCTTGGCATATTCCGCCATGTACTCGGGCGTGCACATGTAGAGCTGCCTTCCCTCGACTTGGCGGGGCATGCCGGCATTCGGCTGCACCGAGATAGGCTTATCGGTGACAGCGCGGATCAACTCCAGACTGCTGAGCATGCCCGAAGGGCCGACCGAACAGTTCAGGCCGACGGCCGCCACGGCTTGCTCGCGGACAGTTCTTGAAATCGCCCGGTCAATTCGCTCGCCATAGATCGTCTCGCTGTTCTCATTGACCGTCATCTGCGCGATGATCGGCACATCCCCCAAGCCGGCCACCGCCCGGATAGCCGCGAGCAACTCGTCGGCATTTGAGAAAGTCTCCAGAATCAGCAGGTCCACGCCGCCCGCCAACAGGGCCCTGCCCTGCTCCTCGAACACCTGCCCGGCTTCCTCGATGGTTATCGGGCCATGTTCCGTCCATTCGCCCCCCAGCGGTCCCATGGCGCCGGCAACCAAAACCGCGTCCCCGGCGGCTTCCCTGGCAATCCGGGCCCCGGCCCGGTTGATCGCCTCGACCTCACCGGCCAGGCCGAACTTCGACAGCTTCAGCCGGTTGGCCCCGAACGTGTTCGTCTCGATCAGATCGACCCCGGCCTCGACATAGGCGTTGTGGACCTTCTGGATGAGCTTCGGCTCGGCGAGATTCAGCTCATCAAAGCACCGGTTAAGGAAGATCCCGTACTGGTACAGCATCGTCCCCATCGCCCCATCGCCGATCAGAACCCGTTCCGAAACAAGCTGGTTAAAAGCAGATCGCTTCAAGCTCTCATCTCCATCGTATTCAGCTCCCGCCCGTCAGCCTGTCAAAACCCGTATGACTGCGGGCACCACTCTGGCATCAGGCACAATAGCCATTCGGCCCTGCCGACGCAAGCGATTTGAATCGAGCCCGGAGTGGATCCACCGTCTGCGAAACAAGCGGCTATTGCCGAATACGAGTGAATCCTCCGCCCGCTCGGGCGAAACCACTGTGGCCACCGGCATATTCGACCTGCTCAGCCACACCACCCACCCGCCCGGCACCCAACTGATCCCCCCTTCGGCAGATCGCCCACGCCCTTATCGGACGCAGGCCATAAGTACTGCCCTTCCGGCCCGCAACCTCCCCCCAAATGGATGCGCCTGTCAGGACACGCGAAAACGCCGCGAACCGCCAAAACGCCTATACAAACACGACTTAGAGCTTGACTTCATAATGGGCGGTATGCTATAATTAGGCAATTATTGGGAGTCGTCCTTGTGTTGTTCTCACGGCAGGTCTTTCGTATATTTTACGTGGGAAAGTACATTAGTGGCCACAGCAAATGCCATTATGCATAGCCCGTCACGGCCTCCAGAAGAGGCGGCGGGCCGTGTCTGCGGTATGGAGGAAGGTGTTAAATCATTAGCCACACAGACGGTAACGTCGGGCATTTCTCGAAGCTCGCCTTTTTAGCACCCAACGACTGACCCTATGGGGGCCGTACTCGGGGGGACCCGAATCGGACGAGCGAGCTTCAAGATGTGAAAGGAGCGGTGTGATGAAGAAGTCGTGGGTGATCTCATTTCTCGTTGTGATGGCCCTGTTCGCAGGATGCCAGAGCACAAACGACGCACAAGCGGTCGATGAGACCCGGCCCCGGACAATGGCCTCGGGCAGACGGTACTTCTGGGACAAGGACCTCAGACCCATGGTGGCGACGCCGCCAAGGGCAAGACCGAAGGCGCAACCGGAAGCCGCCGCCGCCGAGCCGAGGGTCGGGCAACTGGCTCAGACGGAGGTCGAAGCGGCAAGACGGCCGCCGGTCATTCCCGCCGACCTCCTGACCGCCTCGGTGGAACGGCTTGAACCGCCGAAGTCCAGCTTCGTCACCCCCACTCGCGAGAGGACCACGTCCTTCGCCTCCGACCTCGTCAAGCTCGATGAAACGACGAAAGGCCACACCTTTTCCATCACCTATCCGCGCTCTGACTACGGCATCCTTCAAATCGACAAGGTCATGCCGGAAGAGGTGCGAGCCAACACCCCGTTCGCTTACCTCATCAAGGTCGCGAACCTGACCGACACGATGCTCACTGATATCACGATCACGGAGACCCTCTCGAACGAGTTCGAGTTCCAGGCCTCCCAGCCGACGGCCCTCACCGAAGACAACAATCTCATCTGGAAGATTGACTCGCTTGGGCCGAAGGCGAACAAGAGCATCAAAATCTCCGGCATCGCCGGCGCCGGCGCGCAACTGGAGCATTGCACCGCCATCACCTACACGATCCGTGACTGTGCCGTGGTGAAGATCGTCGAGCCGACGCTGGAATTAGCGAAGATCGCGCCAAGCGACGCCCTCCTGTGCGAACCGATCCAGGTCGATTTCATGGTGACCAATACAGGAACCGGCACTGCCCAGAACGTGCAAATCGTGGACACGCTGCCTGCGGGCCTGCAGACGGCCGACGGCAAGAACAAGATCGTTCTCGAGGCCGGCACGCTGGCGGCGGGAGAGTCCCGACGGTTCTCGGTCAAACTGCGGGCGACGAAGCCCGGCGCTTATGTGAACAAGGCCATGGCCACGTCGGCCTCGGGGCTCAAGGCGGAATCCGAGGCGACGCTGATAAACGTTCGCCAGCCGATCCTTACCCTCACGAAATCCGGCCCGAAACGACAGTACCTCGGTCGCTCGATCACGTATAAGATCAAAGTCGTCAACACGGGCGACGGTCCGGCGCAGGACACGGTCGTGGAAGACATGATTCCGCCGAACGTGACCTCGATCGAGGCAACGAGCGGCTCGCAGTTCTCCGGCTCCAAGCTGGTCTGGGAGCTTGGCACGCTTGAGCCGAACACGTCAAAGGAAGTGCAGGTCTCGTTTACGCCGACGAAGGAAGGCGAGGTGATGGCCACCGCGACGGCCACCGCCTACTGTGCCGAACCCGTCACGGATTCGGCCAAGACGACCGTCACGGGCATCGCCGCACCTCACCTCGAAGTGATCGATCTCGAGGATCCCGTGGAGATCGGGGAGACAACCACGTATGTCATCACGGTCTCGAACGAAGGTTCTGCGGCCGACAGCAACGTCCGGATAGTGTGCCAGCTCGACGACAAGCTGCAGTACGTCTCCTCAGCGGGCGCCACCGCCGGCTCGATCATGGGCAAGACGGTCAGCTTCACACCGCTGCGCGGTCTCGAGCCGAAGACCAAGGCCACCTGGCGCCTCGTCGTTCGAGGCACCCGCTCCGGTGATGTCAGGCTCAAGGTCTCCATGCGTACGGACCAGCTCGCGCTGCCCGTGGAAGAGATGGAGGCGACACACGTTTACGAACAGTACAACAACGGCAATTAGTCGAGTCCGATTCGCGCCGCGGTCGTCTCCGGCCGCGGCGCTTTTTTTTTGCGCCCTGCCGGACCCATTCACGCCGACGAACTGCCCGTACCCGACACGGTTCCCACCGTCCCCATGCACCGGCGGCTGGCTCGGAAATTGGTTTGCAGAGCCCCCTCCAGCGATTATACTGGTTCCGCCGTCAGATCGTCGCTTTCGTCTCCTCCGGGCGACTTGATACAGGGACGCCGGCCGGTTCATCCGGGTCCCCAGAAAGGACGCGACAATGGCCGAGAAAGACGCCGACGTCGAGAAGATAGAAGAACTGATCAAAATCATGAAGGAAAACGATCTCGTGAAGATCGATATCGCGCACGGGGAAGACCGGATCTCCCTGCAGCGGGCGCAACCTCCGCGGCCGGGCGCTGCCATGGGCCCCATCATCCACTCCATGCCCGGAGGGGCCGCTCCGGCTATGGTGCCGCAAGCACAGACGCCGGCCCCGGGCCAGGTCCCTGCCGCCCCGGAGGGCGAGGAACTGCTGGAGATCAAATCGCCGATTGTCGGCACGTTCTATGAGGCCCCCAGTCCGGATTCCGACCCGTACGTCGAGCCCGGCTCCCATGTGGACCCGCAGACCGTTGTGTGCATCATCGAAGCCATGAAGGTGATGAACGAGATCAAGGCCGAAGTCAGTGGTAGCATCGTCGAGCGAGTGGTGAAGAACGGTCAAGCCCTGGAGTACGGCCAGGTGCTCTTCCGGATCAGGCCCGACTGAACGGCATCATTCGCTCGCTGGCTGCAGCCGATCCGGCAGCGACGGTATCCAGTTCATCAAGAGAAGAGTCGCAGGAAATGCTATCACGAATCCTTGTTGCGAATCGCGGTGAGATTGCACTGCGGGTCATCCGAGCCTGCCGGGAGCTGGGGATCGAGACGGTGGCCGTCTATTCCGAAGCCGACCGCAGCGCTCCGTACCTGCGGCTTGCCGATGAGGCGGTGTGCATCGGACCGGCGGACTGCAACCAGAGTTACCTCAATATCCCGCGTATCATCAGCGCCGCGGAGATCACCAACGTCGACGCCATCCACCCCGGCTACGGGTTCCTGGCCGAGAACATCAACTTCGCGGAGATCTGCCGGGACTGCGGCATCGGCTTCATCGGCCCGCCGGTCGAGGCCATGCGGCTGCTGGGCGACAAGGTCGAGGCCCGCAGGCTCGCGAGGAAGGTCAAGGTTCCCGTGGTCCCCGGATCCGAAGGCGTCGTTCCAAACGAGGCCGAGGCCCTGAAGCTCGCCAACCAGATCGGGTATCCGGTCATCATCAAGGCCGTGGCGGGCGGAGGCGGGCGGGGCATGCGCGTCGTGCACAACGATATCAGCCTGCGTGGGGCATTCAACGCCGCACGCATGGAGGCCGAAGCCGCTTTCGGCGAAGGAAGCGTCTACGTCGAGAAGTTCATCGTGGAGCCGAGACACGTCGAGGTCCAGGTGATGGCCGATCAGGAGGGCAACGTGATTCATTTCTATGAGCGCGACTGCTCCATCCAGAGGCGTCACCAGAAGATGATCGAGGAATCGCCCTGCCCCGCGCTGGAGGAGCGTGATCGACAGCGTCTGGCGGACGCGGCGATCCGGCTGATCAAAGAGGCCAACTATGTGAACGCCGCCACCGTCGAATTCCTCCTGGACAAGGACAAGAAGTTCTATTTCATCGAGGTGAACACCCGGATCCAGGTCGAGCACCCCGTCACCGAGATGGTCACGGGGCACGATCTCATCAAGTGGCAGATCAAGATTGCCAGCGGACACACGATTCGGATGCGGCAGAAGAACATCAAGCACCAGGGGGTGGCGATCGAATGCCGCATCAATGCCGAGGACCCCGCGAACAACTTCTCGCCCTCGCCCGGGACCATCACGGAGTACGTCGCCCCCGGCGGCCTCGGCGTGCGGGTGGACACGCACGCCCATCAGGGCTGGACGGTTGCGCCGCATTACGATTCCCTGATCGCCAAGCTCATCGTCCACCAGAAGACGCGAGCCGAGGCGATTGCCACGATGCGCCGAGCCCTGCAGGAGTTCGTCATTCACCCGATCAAGACGACCATTCCCGCCTGCCTGGAGATTCTCTCCCACAACCTGTTCGTCAAGGGCAAGATCGACACGGGATTCATCGAGAGAAACTTCTGATCCGTCGTGCCGCGGTCGGGCCGACGCTTTCGCTCAGCGCTCCAGTGCGACCAGGTCCTCATACGTCTCACGCCTGCGGATCACGCGGAATGCATCGCCGTCGACGAGCACTTCCGGCGTGCGAGGCCGGCTGTTATAGTTGCTGCTCATCGTAAAGCCGTATGCACCGACCGTGAAAACCGACATCAAATCGCCCCGTTGAACGGGGGGAATCGGTCGATCCTTCGCCAGGAAATCCGTCGGCTCACAGATCGGGCCCACAATGTCGGCCGCCTCGGCGTCCTCCATGCGTAAATCCTTGCTGCGAGTGGCAGGCACGAACTTCTCGTGCGTTCGCGCAGGCCAGACGAAGTGGAACGCATCGTACAGCGACGGACGGATGAGGTCATTCATACCCGCGTCTACGATGACGAACTTCTTTTCGCCGCTCTGCTTCGTGTAGAGGACCCGGGTCAGAAGGATGCCGGCGTTGGCACAAATACTCTTTCCGGGCTCGAGGATGAGTCGCAGGTCCTTGCCCTTGAGCAGAGGCACAATCCCGGCGGCGTACTGCTCCGCCGACGGCACCGTCTCCGTCTCGTAGTCGGCGCCGTATCCGCCGCCGAGGTCCAGCGCTTCGACCGTATGCCCCCGGCTGCGAAGCTGATCGATGAGAGGAAGGATCTTCTTCACCGCCTCGACGTACGGATCGATCGTCTTGCCGCCCGTGCCGAGATGGACGTGAATGGCCCGCAGCCGAATGGAAGGACTGCCGCCGTACTTGTCAAAGACGGAGACGGCCCTGTCGATATCGACCCCGAACTTGGTCAACTTCTTGCCCGTGGTCAGAAACGCGTGGGTCTTGTAATCCACATCGGGGTTGACGCGCAAAGCCGCAATGGGCGTTGCCTTCACCTCCGCTGCATGCCGTTCGCTCAGGCGGATCAGGTTCTCCATCTCCTGCTCCGACTCGATATTGAAGCATCCGACGCCTGCCCTGAGGGCGGCGAGGATCTCTTCATCGGTCTTGCCCACGCCCGCGTAGACCACCTTGGAGGGATCGCCCCCCGCCTGGAGTACGCGATACAGCTCACCGCCGCTGACGATATCGAATCCGCTGCCCTGCTCGGCCATCAGCCGAAGGATGTGCACGTTGGCGCAGGCTTTGACCGAAAAACAGATGGCTGTCGCCAGTTCTCTGTAGGCCTCGCGCATCTTGCGGAGGTGCTCGATAAACGTCTGACGGCTGTAAATATAGACAGGAGTGCCCACCTCCGCCGCAATGCGCTCGACGTCGACGTTCTCCGCGAAGAGCCGGCCGCCCCTGTAATTGAACAAATCCATGGTTCAGGCTCGTCCCGAAACAGCATTTGGCATCTGCCGCAGGGCCTCACGCCCGTCGGCACGGCAGAACAGTATAGGGGAATCCTGATGAATTACAAGGGATCACGCGGGGGCTACGCAGACAGGTATGACTGCCTTCGAGGCAGCGTTGTATGAAGCCGCCGGCCCATCCTCCCCCCCCAAAAAGCAAATGGAAGGTTTTCCAATGCCTGGAAAACCTTCCATTCCCTGAAAGCCTGCTATCATTCGAATCGTTTCTAAATGGTACTCACTCAGGTTGAACTGAGTGATGATCCGCAGGCCTTAGACCGCAGTCACCTTATTTTTTCTTCTTGGCTTTCTTCTTGGCTTTCTTCTTGGCTTTCTTCTTGACTGGCTTCTTGGCTTTCTTCGCGGTCTTCTTTGCTGCTTTCTTCTTCTTCTTGGCCATTACTTTTCTCCTTCAAGTTGACCATGGAACAATGGTTTCTGTATTTACCTGCTGAGTCACACGCAAATCACTCAACGGTCACGAATGCCATTATGACAAAGTGCTGCTAACAAGTGTTATGTTATTTATCGTCCAAGTATTTCCAATTACTTCACAAAAATTTTTCTTGGACCATGACGACGACGGCCTCGTGACATGCAGACCGCGACATCGAATCGGCACACGGACAACGATATTACGTCTTCATAATGTCACGATACGCACGACATGGACTGAATCAGCCTATACGTACAGATATTTGCAGCCTGTATGAATCCTTCCTTTCACGACCCCGATACACTTCAAGGTAAGCACCGGCAAAGTCAAGGGCGGCAAAAAAGCGACTTGACTTTCACGGGGATCAAATGTTTCTTGGTGGGTGCATGGAATTTTCGCTGACGGCAACTGGCCGCGACCGGAAGAAACACACAGATTTACTGTTAATACTCTATGGCACAGAGGAGAATTGCATTGTTCGGCGGCACGTTCGATCCGATCCATTTGGGTCATACGAGGGTCGCCGATGCGACCGCGAAACAGATCGGCGCCGAGAAGGTGGTCTTCATCCCCGCCAAACGTTCTCCGTTGAAAGGGTTCCTTCCACATGCGAGTGACGCCGATCGACTGAGCATGACAGCGCTCGCGATCGCAGGGAACGATTGCTTTTCCGTCAGCCACTGCGAGCTCGAGCGCCCCGTTCCCAGTTACACGCTCGATACCATCCGACAGTTCAGGCGCGACTACGGCCCGGAGACCTCCCTCCACTGGCTGCTCGGCGCCGACAGCATCGCCGAGGTGGTACACTGGTACAAGATTCAAGAGTTGATCGATGAGTGCAACCTGACCACAATGCAGCGGCCCGGCTATGCACCCGACTTCGACCGATTCGAATCCCTATGGGGACGCGAGCGCGTGGCCAAACTCAAGCGGAATGTGGTCCAGACACCGCTGATGGACGTCAGCAGCACCGAGGTGCGAGGACGATTGGCGGCCGACGAGGACGTCAGTGGCATGCTTCATCCCGGCGTGATCCAGTACATTCGCGAACACGACCTTTATCGAGAGACATGACCGCAGACCGCCGCCAGGTGCCGTTTGCCGTCAATGTATCTGATCCGTCAGCCAATCATACCAGTTCTGCATGCCCTCTCCCGTTTTGGCCGATACTGGGAATATCTCTATGCCCTTGTTGAGCCTTCGAGCATCGGCCCGAACGCGGTCGAGATCAAAATCGACCTGCGCACCGCCGGCGAGCAGATCGATTTTGTTCACCAGGAGAACCTTGGATTTGGCAAAAATGGCCGGATACTTCGCCGGTTTATCATCTCCCTCCGCCACCGACAGGACAACAACCTTCCCATTCTCCCCCAACTCAAACGCCGACGGACAGACCAGATTGCCGACATTCTCAATAAAAACGATATCCAGACGTTCGAGAGGCAACTTATCGAGAGCGTGATTCACCTGTGCGGCAGACAGATGGCATGCTCCCTCCGTGTTGATCTGGACCGCAGGCGCCTTCGTGGCCCGGATTCGCTCGGCGTCGATATCCGTCTGGATGTCTCCCTCGATGACCCCAATGCGGACCCTGTCGGCTAAGTCGCTGATGGTTCGCACGAGAATGGTCGTCTTGCCCGAGCCGGGAGAGGAGATGATGTTGAAGCACGGCCTCTTGTGCCGGGCCAGAAGCTCGCGATTTCTCAGCGCGTATGTCTCATTGGCGCTCAGGATCTTCTTGCCGATATCAACCTTCGCCATCATCAACTCCTTCTTCGAATTCGATCTCTTCCAAGAGCAAGGGGGCATCGGGCAACAGTCGGAAGTTCTCAGCCCCGCAGCTCGGACATCGCACGTCGGCCAGATCGACCGCAAAGGTGTGATTGCACTCCCAGCATTCGCCCTGCAGCGCCTTGTGCTCGATCTGCAGCCTCGTGCCCTCGCAGCGTGTGCCTTGAGCAGCAGCCTCAAAGGCAAACGAAAGCACTTCATCATTGACGGCGTTCAATTGACCACAACTTATCTTCGCCCGGATCGGCCGGGCGCGGCGCTTCTCCGCCTCCTGCGATATGACTTCGATAAGACTCTGGGCCACGGCCATCTCATGCATCAGCAAATCCTCGGCAATTCTCGCCCGTACGGCATCTGCACCACACGTCTGCCGCCGATGCGGGTCGTCAGCTCGACCAGAGGAACGTCGCGCGTCTCGACGATCTCACCAATGGCCTGCGCATCCCGGCCCAACGGATGGTCGCGACAGATCTCCAAGCACTCCCGGGCTGCATCTGAGGACACAACGGCCACGAACTTGCCCTCGTTCGCGGTATTCAGCACATCGAAGCCGAGCATGTCGGCCGCCGCCTGTACGGCCGGCTTCACGGGGATTTCCCTCTCGGCGATCTCCGCACTCAGACCGCAGCCCTCGACGATCTCGTTCAACGTCGCGGCCAGCCCGCCCCGAGTCGGATCGCGCAGAAATCGGATGCCCGGCACGTTCCCCAGCAAGGCACACGTCAGCTCGGCAAGCCCGGCACAGTCGCTCTCCAACGGCGACTCGAAGCTCATTCCTTCTCGCTGCGAGAGTATCGCCATACCGTGGTCACCCATCGTGCCGTTGATGAGGATCTTGTCTCCGACCTCGATCTTTCCTGTCCCGAGTTCCACATTCGCCAGCCTGACGCCGATGCCGGCCGTATTGATGAAGATCCCGTCGGCCGAGCCGCGCTCGACAGTCTTCGTATCCCCCGTCACAATGGACACCGCATTGCGTTGAGCCGTCTCGCTGATGCTTTGCAGGATCCTCTCCAGCAGCTCCATCTCAAAGCCTTCTTCGATAATGAGCGCCAGAGACAGAGCGATCGGTTTCGAGCCAGCTACGGCTAAGTCGTTAACGGTCCCGCAGACGGCAAGCTTGCCAATATCGCCGCCTTTGAAGAACAACGGCTTGACCACATAGCTGTCCGTCGTGAAGCAGATCGCACCTGATTGCAGCATCAAACGCGCGGAATCGCCGAGTTCGGAGAGCACGTCATTCCTGAACTTCGGCAGGATTCGCTCGCTAATGAGCTGACTGGAGAGCCGGCCTCCGCCGCCGTGCGCGAGCAGGATTCTTTCGGGATCACTCGCCATCGTTCGCGTTACGTCCTCCGACCGTACTTGAACCACGCCGCACAGGTCCCCTCCGAGCTGACCATACACGGCCCGACCGGCTTCCGTGGCGTGCAGCGATTTCCAAACAGCGGACACTCCATCGGCTCGATCAATCCGCACAAGACCTCGCCGCAACGACACCCGCTGAGATCCTTGCCCGGCTCGTCCTTCACACCGAATCTCCGGAAGGCATCGAATTGACTATATTCCTCTCTGAGGGCAAGCGTACTCTTCCCTATCTTTCCAAGGCCGCGCCAGTAGCCGTCCACCGTCTCGAAACATTCCGCGATGATCTTTCGGGCGGCGGCATTCCCTTTCTCCGTCACAACCGCACCATAGACGGACTTCACTTCAGCAGTCCCGACCGAAAGCTGGCGGCAGATCTCCGCCAGGGCCTCGACGATCTGCACGGGCTCGAAGCCCGCCACCACGCACGGGCGATGGAAATCGTCGACGATCTCGGCAAATGCGCCCGAACCGATGATCACGCTGACGTGTCCGGGGCAGAGGAAGGCGTCCACGCGGTCGTTCATGCCGCCAAGCAGTGCCCGCATGGCGGGAAGGACCAGCTTGTGTCCGCTGAGAATGCAGAAGTTCTCGACGCCCTCGCTCGCCGCTTCCTTGACGACAACCGCCGAGGCAGGGGCAGTCGTTTCAAAACCGACCGCGATGAACACCACGATTCTATCAGGATTCGCCCGCGCCAACTGGAGGGCGTCCTCGCTGCTCAAGACGATTTTGACGTTGCCCTTCGATGCCCGCGTCTCCAGCGAGCCGTTGCTGCCGGGCACGCGGATCATATCGCCGTAGGTGGCGATCAGACAATCGCTGCGGTCCGCGAGCTGCATTACGACGTCGATATACCCCTGATCCGTGACGCACACCGGGCATCCCGGCCCCGAGAGCAGCTTCAACCCGTCGGGCAGTATGGAGCGAATCCCGTTGCGGAAGATCGAGACCGTGTGCGTCCCGCATATTTCCATGATCGTGACCTGCCGGCCCAGCTTCTTGCAGGCGTCATCGATCGTTCGTTGCGCTTTGACGATCCTGTCCAGCATCGGCGTTATCCGGAAACTCTGTTCGGCGTCTTCGCGAAGTTCTCGATCTCAGCAAACAGCTCCCACGTCTTCTTCGCCTCTTCCTCATCCACAAGCGAAATGGCAAAGCCGGCGTGCACCAGCACCAAATCCCCCAGCTTTGCATCGGGCAAAAGCGTGGTCTTCGCCTTCCAGCGATTGCCCATCGCATC
>CBFDDG010000076.1:0-13069 GCA_965603505.1 uncultured Phycisphaerae bacterium
ACCTTCAGGTCGCTGAGCAGGTTGATGTTGGCCATGAGCCGCACGCGAGTGCCGTCGGTGGTCTGCGTGACCGGCTTCATCAGGCACTTCTGGTCATCCAGCGTCAACCGGGCTCGCTGCTGGGACCAGAATTTCTCCAGGACGTGGTCGTCCGGATCGATGAAGACGTTACCGATGTCGGCATCGACCAGCAGCGGCGTGCCGTCCGGGATGTTCAACATCTCGAACGCGTCCGTGATGAGCATGGGCATGGCCAGGGATCGCGCCAGGATCGAGATGTGGGACGTGACGCCGCCGCCCACGAGAACGATCGCGACCGCGCCCTCCGAGGAAAGCTTGAGCAGATCGGAGGGGAAGAGCCCGCGAGTCACGATGACGTGATCCTCGTAGACATCGATTTCGTCACCCTTGCGGAGGAGATTGCTCACGAGCCGCACGGCCAAGTCTTCGATGTCGTTCGCCTTCTCGCGCGTGTATGCGTTCTCGCTGGCGACGAAGCTCCTCATGTAGTCTCCCGTGACCTCGGCGACAGCCGCCGGCGCATGGGTCCCGCTCTCGATCCGCCGGGTGACCTTGCCGATGAAGTCCCGGTCCTTGAGGATCATGAGATGGGCCGCGAAGATCAGCGAGGCGGCGTCGGAGAGCTTGTTCTCCACCTGCTCCTGGAGTTTCTCCAGTTGACTCTCGGTGTTCGCCACGGCGGCACGGAAATCTTCGAGCGTATAGACCCTGTCGGAATCGTGATGCAGGAGGACCGACAGGCTCTTATGCTTGTCAAGGACCATGGCCGGGGCGTAGGCAAATCCTTCGGCGGCCACCTTGCCTTTGACGAGCTTGAACTCGGCGGGCAGGCTCTTGGCCGTCTCCGGAGCGGGCTCTTGAATTCCCAGGAGGAACTGCGCATTTTCAATGATATGGGCAAGCTGCGAGGCGACAGTTTCCAGGGTCTTGATATCGGGCTCGCTGAAGCATTGCTTCGCATCACGCTGAAGGACGAGGACCCCCATCTTCGAGATGCCCCGTGCGATAGGCACGGCCAGGAACGCGTCGTATCGCTCCTCGAAGATCCCGGGAAAGAACTTGTAGTTGGGGCTTCGGCTGGCGTCCTTCTCGCAGATCGGCCGCATCTCTTGCAGCGCCAGCCCGGTCAGCCCCTGTCCGAGCTTCAAGCGCACCCGCCCGACCGACTCGGGATTCAGACCCTTCGTGGCTCGGAGCACAAGCTCGTGCTTTTCCGGATTGTAGAGGTAAATGGAGCAAACGGCGGACTGCGTGCGCCCGGCCACCATCTCGACGGCCTTGTTCAACAGGGTCTCGATGCTGGCGCTATCCCGGAAGAGATGGCTCAATTCACTGATATCGTATAGCAACCGTTCGCCGTCCATCCAACTCCTGCCGTTTCCTTCTGTGCCAAGTCTTCTTCGATACGCCTGTCTCATTGACTACTTCCTGTACGCCGGTCCTGTTCACGGTCCGGTCGTGACAAGGGCCCCGCGGTCACGGGCCGCCGCCGGCTCGAAGCAGGCCAGATTACGCATGGGCGTCGGCCAAGGCAAGTCCCGTTGCCGGGAATCAGCGGGAATTCGACGGCGGGGCGGACCGGCTACCGCTCGACGATGAATGTGATGTCGTAGTGGGGTTCCTCCCGGCCGCGTCGTCTTGGGGGGCGTTCTTTGCCACCGTCGTCGGTCAGGTCCCTGCCGATGCTGTAGACGGCATATCCTTGTTCGAGCTTGCGGTAGCGCAGCGGCCGGCCATCGTAGGGGTCTGGTGGAACCTGGGGCAGAAACGCCGGGACCAGATCGGCGAGTTGCTCGGGCAGGTTGCTATTTGCGAGACGATATTGCTCGATCGCCATCGCTACACCCGCGACGCGAAGCCGTGTCAGGTGGGCTAGGTTGCTCAGGAGGAGGCGGTGCATGGGGGGCATGGAATAGCTCAGGATCGCGTGAGCCTTCTGCAATTCCTGGTCTTGGCGTTCGAGATCGCGAGCAGCTTGTGGACGTTCGTGAGCAGGCAGCCGCAACGCGGCGATATAACGATCGGTGAGGTCGATGTATTGGACGAGGCACTGGTCGGCCAGCCCCAGGGCTTGGGCGGCGTAAATCTGCAGGAGGGAGGGGCCTTCGGGCGCAAGAAGGGGCGCCAGATCCAGGCCCGTCGAGCGCGGATCGCGCAGCATCAGAATCACCAGGCACCGTTCGCCTGCGAACGCTCGCGCCATGGTGTTCGGATCGTAGGCGCGCGCAAGTGTCTCGCGAAGACGCGCCAGATGTCCTTGTTCAAGATTCGCCTGGTTCACGATGCGTTCGAGTGCGGACACCGTTGTCGCCTGAGCACTCTCGCGCACCATCTGGGATATGAGCAGTGGTTCGGTGGCAAGAGAATTTGCGACACCGAGGGCGCAGAGTAGGGCGTCCGTCGCCGATTCGGGTTGACCCTGCTCACCATGCAGGACGGCCTTGAGACAGAGCAGTCGCACGGCGCCGCGCAGGTCGCTAAGGTGGGGCAATAGCGTGGCATGGCCTCGCGTGAAGTCAATGGGATACCCGCTGCGCTCGAAGGCTGCGCCCTGCTGGAGAAGCTTGATGGCGTCTTGGTTGTCCTGAAGCAGTTGGGCGACGATGTCTGCCGTCTTGACGCCCAAGGGTTCTGTCCGGGCCGGCATTTCCGCATTGCCCAGCCACGGGACCAGTTCTTTCTGCTCCGGCTTGGGCTCCTGAAGATAGGCGAGCGCCTCGACGATGTAGTCGGCGGCGTTCTCACCGTAGGGAGGCGCTTCGTACCATTCATCGAGTTCGGTCAGTGTCACGGGGTAACCGGCCGCACGAATGGCTTCGAGTCGATCTTCCAGTGTCGTCCGGCCCACGATGCGATAAACAACGAACGCGCCGATGGCGATAGCCAACAGCGCACACGGAATATGCCAGAGCCTGATACGCCATTTGTCTCTGGGAGCTGAGTTCGTCCGGTCCATTCTCGATTCTCCGCCATCCGGATACGCACATTCGTAAATGTCGGTCTCGATGATATCTTATCACGGCGTAGTGACAAGGTCCAACGATCCTCCGCGCTATCGGGACAGGCGAAAAAGGCGGATTTCGTTGGATTCATTGGGCTTGGCCACCTCGACGTAAGCCCACAGTTCGTCATCGACCCACATCCAGTGCGAATATCGCCACGTATGAAAGTGCTCGCTCGGCGTCGTGCTCGCGATCAGAGGCGCATCGGGCGTCAGGTCGATGATGCGATGCAGATCGAAGGTGAACCCGACGCCCGTGGCGATATTGTACACAGGGTCGTACCAGTCGCAGTTCGAGCCTTCATACAGGAACAGGTAGCCGACTCCGACGGGCACGACGCTGGCAGGGCGGACATAGAAATCATGCCAGCCCGTGAGGTCCATGATCGACTGATAAGGGCTGCCTACGGGCTCCCATCGCTCGCCGTCCGCGCTGCAGAAATGGTAAATGCGTTCCGTTCGTCGCATCGTCCCAATGACGTAACAGTGGTATCGGCCCCCCAAATGGATAACGAAGGGATCTTTGTATCCGTCGACGCGGACATCCCGATCGTAGGACTTTGGCAGCGGGGCGATAACGACCTTGGCCGAGGCCGGCTCGAATTCGACGGGACTGGCGACATCGTCGAATTTGATGATAGACCAGGGTCCGCCCTTCCAGGGGCCGCAGGCGTAGAGCTTGAAGCGTCGCGTCGTCGGGTCGATCAGCAGGGCAGGCCGCTCGAAGCCGGGGATCGGGACATCCTCCCTTCGTATGCTGTGCACCTTTTCGAAATGAATGCCGTCCGTGCTTCGCAGGATGCGGATTTCGTATCCGCGCAAGCCACGTGGTGAGTCGGCCGTTCGCATCCGACACGCCAGCCAGAACGTGCCGTTCGCGTCCCGGATGACGGACGGCGCTCCGGCCCACCACTCGGGCTCATCCCGATCCGGCCCCAGGATCACATCGTATTCGCGGAATTTGGGGGGGACATCACCAAGCAGGTTTTCGATGGCTCTATGGCTGCCGTCGGCGATCCGACCCCGCGCAAGACAAACGGACAAACCGCTCAAAGCCGAGACAATCAAGAGGATGAGATTACCTGGTTTGACATACATCTTGTGCCTCCCTAAATGTGTCGTCCGGGACAAGACACCGTGAGCCGGGTTGAGACGAGGATACCCTGTGCAAGCGGCCGCGCAAAGAGAGACGGCCGCGTTTCTCCACCCGACGCCCGTCGGATTCACGAATGCCGTCCTATCGGTTTTCCCACATTCTCGGATAATTCCACAGGAAGGCCATGACATCGTGAATTGCACGGAAGGGTATTCCCTTCCCACCGGCCGTGCAATAAAATGGGTGGCTGATTCGTCTGTCTATCGTTCTCGTCACGGTGTGGCGGGCGAGTGCGGTGGCAGGCTGATATTGTCCGGTTGGCTTGGCTTTGGGCTGTCAGGCTGGGGTGCAAGAGCTTGGCATTCCTGAAGGGCCCGCCTGGGAGGTTCGGAGTGTGTGGGAGAGCATTGCCGGGGCATTTCTTGACACGTGTTCACGACGTCCGCGTCAGCGCGCTAGATACGAAGGTATCGTCATTTGAGAGGATCCGTCCATGGCAAGGAGAGTGTTGCTTGTTTGTGCCGTCGCCGTCGTGGCGTTTCTGGCCTCGCCCGTATGCACGGCCGCGGAGCATCCCAAGAATGTCATTCTTTTCGGCTGGGATGGCGCCCAGCGCGACCATGTGAATGAGTGCCTGAGCCGGAATGAGCTGCCCAATCTGCAGAAGCTGATCGACGGGGGCAGGTACGTCAAGATCGATATCGAGGGGACGACCGACACGAAGGCCGGCTGGTCCCAGATCCTGACCGGCTATTCCCCCGAGGTCACCGGCGTGTACAGCAACCGCAAGTACCAGCCGGTCCCGAAGGGACTGAGCATTTTCGAGCGGCTGGAGAAGCAGTTCGGGACCGATGACTTCGTCACGGTGGCGGTCATCGGCAAAAAGGCGCACTGCGGTGAGATCAATCCGCCCAGGAAGATCCGGCTGGACGAGGAGGCCAAGCGGCAGAGCAAGGCCGCAGCCCGCAAGAACAAGCGGGCTCAGAACAAAAAACAGCGCCAGCCCGGTGCTGGGAGGAAGCCCCAGGGCACGATTGTCGAGGAGAACGGCGTGAAGTATCGGGTCATCCCCGGCTCGCCGTACTATGGAATGCACGAGGCGCTGGAGGTCTGGGAATACGGCCTGATGAAGGACGCGAAGGTCGGCACACGGGCCCTGGAGCTGCTGGATCAATACAAGGACAAGCCCTTCTTTTTCTTCGTGCATTTTGCCGAGGTGGACCACGCCGGGCATCAGAATGGGGAGAACTCCGAAGAATACAATGACGCCTTGGTCTCCAACGACCTCTGGACCGGCCGGATCATGGACAAGGTCAGAGAATTGGGTCTGGCCGGCAAGACTCAGTTCTACGTCACGGCCGATCATGGGTTCAATGAGGATGGCAAGGGCCACAGCTTCGCCCCATACGTGTTCCTGGCGACCGACAACAAGGCCGTCAATCGGGACGGCCGGCGGCAGGACGTGGCCCCGACGATTCTGGAAGCGTTTGGGTTGGATCTTACCGATGTCGAGCCGCGACTGGACGGCATTTCCCTGACCCAGCCGGACAATCGTTCGCCGGCCAAAATCAGCCCGCCCAAACGCGCGCAGAAGGCCGCGCCAAACCGCAAGCCGGACGTCATCTATGTTCCGACGCCGCCGAAGGTAGTGGAGAAGATGCTGGAGATGGCCCAGGTCACCAAAGACGATATCGTCTACGACCTCGGTTGTGGGGACGGCCGGATTCCTGTAATGGCTGCGAAGAAGTACGGCTGCCGGGCCTTCGGGTACGACATCGACCCGAAACGCATCAAGGAGTCGCTGAAGAACGTCGCGGAAAGTGGCGTCGGCCACCTCGTCACGATCGAGCAGAAGGATATCTTCACTCTGGACCTCAGCGGCGCCGATGTGGTCACCCTGTACCTGCTGCCGAGCCTGAACGTGAAATTGATCCCCCAATTGGAGAAGCTCAAGCCGGGCTCAAGGATCGTCTCGCACGACTTTCGCATGAAAGGAGTCATACCCGACGAAGTTGTCACTGTGGAGGAAGATGAGTTGAGTCTCGACCACCAGGTCTTCCTGTGGACCGCTCCCTTGAAGAAGGAGTGATTGAGAGGCGATGAGAGATTTCAGCAAGACAAAGCGTGTGGTCATTAAGATCGGGACGAATACCCTGGCGAAGGACGGCGGGATCGATACGGCGTACTTCAGGCGGATGGCCCGGCAGGTCAAGGGGCTGCTCGAGGCCGGACGGCAGGTGGTCATTATCACCAGCGGGGCGATCGGCATGGGGGCGGGGCGGCTTGGACGGGCCGGTCGGGTCAAGGACATGAAGATGCGGCAGGCGTGTGCCGCGGTGGGCCAGCCGCTGCTGATGCAGGAGTACCGCAAGGCCTTCCAGCATCACGGCATCCAGGTCGCCCAGGTCTTGCTGACCGCCGAGGTGCTCAGCAACCGCAAGACCTACCTGAACCTGCGCAACGCCATTGAGACGCTGCTCGGACTGGGCATCGTGCCCATCCTCAATGAGAACGACAGTGTCAGCACGGCAGAGATCGGTACGGCTTTCGGCGATAACGACCGGCTCAGCGCCCTGGTCGCCAGCAAGATCGACGCCGACCTGCTCGTCATGCTTTCGGACATCGACGCGCTCTATGACAGGGACCCCCGGCGGCCCGAGGCCCGGGCGATCCCGGCCGTCTTCGAGATCACCGCCGAGATCGTGCGCTCCGCCGGCGGCCAGGGCAGCACGCACTCCACCGGGGGGATGAAGACAAAGCTCGAGGCCGCCAGGATCGCCGCCAACGCCGGCTGCCGGATCGTCTTGGCCAACGGCCGCGAGAGGAATGTCATCACCCGCATCATGGCCGGCGAGCCGCTCGGCACCATCTTCATGCCAAAGCGAAGGCTCAGCAACCGCGCCCGCTGGATTCTCAACAGCCGGCCCGCCGGTGTGATTCGTATCGATGAAGGGGCGCTGGCCGCCCTGCAAAAACGCAAGAGCCTTTTGCCCAGCGGCGTCACCGGCATTGAAGGCACGTTCCAGCCCGGCGACGTCGTCATGCTCAACGACGCCGCCAAGGCCGTCGCCAGTATCGGCAGCGCCCAGCTCAAGACCCTGGCCGGCAAACACAGCACCGAAATCAAGAAGCTCCTTGGCCCCAAACACCGCGACGTCGTCGCGATCCCCGAAGACATTGTCTTTCTTGACTTCTGAATCCGGAAACGTCAGTGGGAGGTGATAAGGGACAAGTCACACAAGGGCGGGGTGTGTACCGGCCATTGTTTCCCTGGCGTTTCCGGTTCACCACCTACTCTTGCGTTTCCTGATCCGTCCCCGAGGGTTCCTCATCATCACTCGTCGCTTGCTCGTCCCGGGCCTGCTCGTCGCGACCTTTGTTGGAGTTGTCCTCCAAGCCGAGTTTCTGTTTGTAGGCCTTGATCTTTTGCTGCTTCTGTTCCTCGGGCAGGTCTTTTTGTCCGGCCAGGAGGAGTTCGTATACAGCCGCTTGCGAGGCCTTTTTCATCTGCTGTGCGGCCTTCTTTTCGATCATCGGCATCATCGCGCCGACGAGCAGCCGTTCGGCCAAGCCGACCTTTTCCTTCTTCATTGCCGTGTTGATCATCTTCTTCATGCCGGCCTTGACGGACCGGTCCGTCGGGACGATGAGGCACCAGCCGATCTGTTGTTCCGCGCCCATCGGGAACTGCCCGACGAGGTCGGGCAGGACGGCGGGCTCGACCGGGATGGGCGCGAGGCAGAGCAGGGCATTCACATCCATGCCGATCTTTTCCAGCCCTTCTTTGGCCTCAGCGAGGGCTTTCAGGGTATCGGCGGTGTTGGGGTCCGTGGTCGATGCGTCACGGGTGCTCAGCACTTCGATGAGTTTCGTCAAGTCAAACGGGGGTCTTTCCTTGACGTCCACGACCAGAATGAGCCCGGCTCTCGGCTCGGTCACGCCGTCCTGCCGTGCGTCCTTCATAGCGGCTGCAAGCACCTTCTCGACGGCACCGGCCGCCGATTTCTTCCCGGCGTAAACGAAGCCATACTCACAGGAATTCAGCTTCCGCTTGCCGAGTTGCTCCGGCCAGCCTTTAGGCGCCCGGCTTGCGGATCGCGAATCCTCCGCCCTCGCCGTGACGCCGCACGAATACAGCAGCAGCACCGCCAGGCCGCTCGCAAGAAAAGGTCTCCGCTTCATGGCGCCGGTCTCCTTTCTGTGACGACTGACTCACAAGAACGGTTCATCTCAGGCAAACGCAATCTGCCGTTGATGTGTTCCCATCATGCTGCGATTATACCGTTCTTCTGGGCTTTCTGCGACAGGGAGGAACCGGGGGCAGACCTCCTGCCGGCGGAGATGAGGTTGGGCCGACACCGTGTCGAAAAAAGAAGGGGCTGCGCATTATTGTCGCAGCCCCAGTTGTTGCATGTAAGAGTCGGTCAAAGCATTTTGCGGCGGCGCAGCCAGGTCACCAGGCCCGTGCCGATGCCACCGAGCAGAATCGCACCCGGTGCGGGGACGACCGGACCAACGTTGCTGAACAACTGGAAGGCGTGCTCCTGCCCATTGTTGAACCAGCCACCGTCGTCAAATGGTGCACTATCTTCCTCGCCGGTTGACGTCAGATTGGCGGCCGTCGTTTCCCAGTAAAAGGCTTCTGTCGATGTGGTGGTTAGCGGTCCGTTGTGCAGTCCCAGCCAGTACGTTCCGGTGCCCAGATTGACGGTGCCCACCGAGAAATCAAACTGGTAAGAGGGCTCCCAAGCTGTGTCGTGATCGTAGGCCATAACGGGCACTGCCGTGTCACGATACAGAAGTGTTCCAGGGGCTCCTCCGTTGTCGCCGTAGATGCTCCAGACGATGCTGCCCTGATAAGCACCCCGACTAGTTTCAAAGGCCCAGAACCGCACATCCGTGAGGACCACCGGCGATGCCAGGGCAAAGTCTTCTGCCTGAATCCAGTGGGTCATCTCGTTGCCGTTAAGGGCGTTCGGGGCCCCATTGTCGTAGATCAAGCCTGCCTGCGTGCTCGATCCGACCAGAAGCAGCGTCGTCACGACCCCGACCCACAATGCTCTCAAATTCTGCGTTTTCTTCATGTGCCCTTCTCCTTTGACTCTCTGCCTGTCCACCGTCTGGATTATGTCAGGACGCACACCCGGCGCACCGTACGAAATTCGTGGCAATCCTGTGCCGTGGTGAGTACGTGAGGTGTCAATAGACTCACCCTGCTCCAACCTCAGTATTTTACAGGAAGGCCTCGGATGTGTCAAGCGTAAAAACAGGCAAATTACCCTCGAAATTCGCCCACGCGAGGGGGGGGCGTCACGCAGTAGCCCTTTCGAGGGCGATGAGGTTCCGCATGGCCTCGGCAAACGTCCGACCGCAGAGTTCGGGGGTGGGCTCATAGCCAATGCAGAATGCAGGGCGTTCCGGCTTCCCGTAGAGGATGCACTCGTTGTTATCGGTCAGGTTCGCACATCGCACGCCTGCCGGCTTGCCGTTCGGCACGTTCGGCATTGCCGTGGCGATCGAAGGCACGATGCAACATGCGCCGCATTTCCGGCAAGGCAGGGCTCCGTTCATGGTGATCAGCTCTTCATTGAGGCGGACTGCCGCAGCCCTTCGGGGCGAAGTGCGTGCCTCGCGGCACGACCTGGACCAGGATGGTGCCCACATTGCTCTTGGACGGACGATCCAGCGGCTTGTCCGTGACACGGACGACGATGGCGGCCGTCATGGGCTGCGTCGGCGTCCACAGGAGCGTGTACCTTGAGACCTTGGACTTGTTGATGAGTCGAACGCCGTCAGGTGCGCTGACGAGCTCGGCATCGGCCGGATCGCCTTCCTCGTCGCACCACGTCCGCGTGTGCGTGAGTTTCTGCCCGACCTCGAGACGAACCCAGCCCAGCAGCACGCCCTGGATGAGGTTCGGGGCCGCCGGGAACGGACAGCTCTCAAGGTCCGGATATTCCGGCGCCGGGCATCTTGTGTTCCCGCCCACCAGCAGCGGCAGCAAAACAACGGCATTCATAAGCCAACGCACTCTAACACCTCATGTGTGATCTGAACGGGGCGTCCACTCGCCGTGGCCGCACGATGATACCCCTGATAGCTCACAGGCGGGACCCTGTCAAGACAAAGGGTCACGGCGTTGATGAGGAGCTTTCCCACGCGAGCCCGCGCTCTTTGATTTCGACGTGCAATTGCTTCGGCAAGCGATAGAATGGATACGATAGAAGTTCTACCTTCGTGTGGCCATAGACAAGAGCTTGATAGGGGGTCGCAGAGATGGCGGTTCATAGAGGACAGTCGATTTTTTCATGGGGGCGTTTCCGAATTCTTGTGCTGTGGTTCATGCTGTCTGCGCTGGCGGTTGGCGTCTCATCATCGTCCGTCGGAGGTTTCGGATGCGCCGAGAAGTACGGCAACGCGAACGAGGAGCAGGAGCGGTCTGGACCGGAAGAGCAAAGCAGTGAGGAGGGCGAGAGTAAAACACAAGAGACGGTCCGGCCGCAGCGCGGCCATCCGGCATTCAGGGAGCGGGTTGAGGAGCGGAGTCAGATGGTGAAGCGCCAGATCGAAATGAGGGAGGTCGAAGACGCCAATGTCCTGAGGGTCATGCGGACGGTGCCGCGGCATGTGTTTGTGCCCGAGGCGCAGCGGCGACATGCCTACGAGGATCGGCCCCTGTACATCGGGCACGGGCAGACCATCAGCCAGCCCTACATTGTCGCGTTCATGACCGAGGCTCTGAAGCTCGATCCGAACTCGGTGGTTCTCGAGATCGGGACCGGCTCGGGCTATCAGGCGGCGGTGTGCGCCGAGATCGCGAAGGAGGTGTACACGATCGAGATCGTCGAGGCGCTGGCGACCTCCGCGGCCAAGCTGCTGAAAGGGCTGGGCTACCCGAATGTGCATGTCAAGGCCGGCGATGGTTACTACGGGTGGCCGCAGAAGGGGCCCTTTGACGCCATCATCGGCACGGCCGCGGCCGAGGAGATCCCGCCGCTGCTGATCGAGCAACTGAGCAAGGGCGGACGCATGATCCTGCCGGTCCGCGGAGAGCTTGGCTTCCAGTACCTGATTCTTGTGACCAAGGATGAGCAGGGGCAGCTTCGCCGCAAGAACGTAATGCCGGTGCTGTTCGTGCCCATGACTGGTCGCATCCAACAGTCGCAGGAGAACCCCAACGACTCCGACGACTGAGAGGCGGCCAAGGCTGGCAATCGATCAGCAGGTCAGGTGAAATGCGCCGGCGACGTCGGTGTGCTGCTCCGCGAGCTCGTTGAAGCGGTCCACAGCCCGGCGCGTATCCAGGGTCTCCAGTCGAATATCGCTGCTTTCGAGCGTTCGTCGGGCGGCCGGCGAGACGGTCATCCTGTCGAAGGCCCCGCATCCGACCACAAGCATCGCCGGTTTTGCCCCGAGGATGGCCGGCAGGTCCTCCGGGAGCAGCCGATGGCCTTCCCGGCGCCACCAGTTGGGCCGGACCACACCCTTGAGAATGAGGCAATCTTCCGTGTACTCGCGGCCGTCAATCACGATGCGTCCGAACTCGTAGGCATCGATATGCATTGAATCACCCCCGACGCACAGTCCGCTTCACTCGATTCACACTGGCGAAGGATTGGCCTGCTATGGATTGCCTCCGGTTGCATCCACGATGGCGTCGCCGGCCTCGGTGAGGTCCAGGCCTATGCCCCGAACGGTGTTGCAGCCGGCCGTTGCCAGCAGGACCCCGAGCAGCACAAATCCTGTCAGGATTTTCTTGATCATAAGCCTTAGCTCCAACGGTTTCGTATGATATTCTTCACTTCCATCCATATCGGCGTGCAGACGCCGAAACCAACAATCGAAGATGAGAGAGCCCATCAGTACCACATGCGCAGTGCCTGCGGCAGGACCTGGAAGTGGAAGGTGGTGCCTTTGCGATAGATGGTGCCGTCGACCTGGGCGAATCGCTCGCTTTGCGTCGTGATCCGGATCTCATGGGCCGTGCGGTAGATGCCCAGCCTGTTCTCATTGAGGAAGGCGCCGGCCAAGCTCTGGACTAACTCGCCCCAGCCGGAGTTGATGGCGAGCAGGTGCAACTGCCCGTCGTCGAAAACGGCGCCGGGCACGACCTTCATCTTATAACCGTAGTAAGGGATCTTGGTCACGATGGCAGTCACGGCGTTCGACACCGCAAGCTCTTCGCCGTCGATGGAGATGGCCATATCGGTTCTTTCGAGTTCGGTGAAGAACGATCCGAACGTCGCCATGGCATAGGCCTGCGGCCCGGTGATGCCGCTCTCGCGCAAGGATTCCCGGCGGTGGATGATATCGGCCTCAAGGCCGACGCTCGTCATGAAGGCCTTTCGCTCGCCGTCGCAGAGAATCAGATCCAGATGGTGCAGCCGGCCCTCCGCGATTCGCTTGGCCGCGCGCGTAAGCTGCGGGGGCAGGCCCAGGGCATGCCCCAGCGCACAGCCCGAGCCGAACGGCAGGTAGGAAAACACGGTGTGGCTGTCCAACGCGTTGACGGCATCCGAAAAGGACCCATCCCCGCCGGCGACAATGAGCACCTCGGCCTCACGGGCCAGCTCGGCTGCACACTGCATGAACTCCTCCCGCGACCGGGTGTCCAGCCCTCGAATCTCGCAGTCGCCCAGAATCGCCTTGACCGATTGTAGCGTCTGCGCCTTTCGGCGGGCGTTGGTCGGCCCCGCCTTCGGATTGACAATCATCCCAAACTTCACGTGCCGATACGCTCCATCGATACGTCCGCTCGTGCGGTGCCGCTTCACCAGGTCCCCATGCGGGTCGGGACCTCCGGTCGATCGGGCCAATTATACGAGTACAGGATATTTCCGGCAAGCGCCGCCCAAGGGATCCGGGAATGGGATGACGAGTTTCCGACGTGAGAGGCGTGTTGCCCGCCGGTGACGAGCGGGCTACAATCACGGGCAACCGTGCGGCTTGTT
>CBFDDG010000077.1:0-13056 GCA_965603505.1 uncultured Phycisphaerae bacterium
AGGCGTCTGCAGATATTCGAGCCGATGAACCCGGCCCCTCCGGTCACTAAGAACTTGTCCATCCTGTCTATCCCCTCAGAAAACGCCGGCGGAAATAAAAAGAGTTCCCATTCTACGGTTCTTTCCGGCAGATGGGAACCCTATGGCTTTTCTGCGTTCCGCCACCTCAGGCGGAGTTGGCGGCCAATTGCGGCTTGAGATACCGGCGATAGGCCCGGAACTGCTGACGGAAGTATCCGCCCTTCATGGCCTCGACGCCGAACAGCACGCACCCCACAATCCTGGCGCCCACGTCGTCCAGCTCCAGGATGGCCCGCTGGGCCGCTCCTCGCTTCGTGGTGGCCGCGTTGAACACCAGGAGCGTCCCGTTTACGAGTCGGGCCAACATCTTCACGTCGCTGACCAGCAGCACGGGCGGGCTGTCGATGATGATCCGGTCGTAGTCTTCGGCGACGGTCTCGATCAACTCCTTCATCCGATGGCCGGCCAACAGCTCCGCTGGGTTCGGCGTAGGCGGCCCTGCATAGATGAGGTCCAGGCCGGCAAGACCGCTCGGTTGAATCGCTTCGGCAGGGCTGCATTCGCCCGTCAGGAGGTCCGTCAGTCCGAGCCGGCTCTGATCGCCTTCCTCGTCCGACGTGTCTCGTGGAAAGGCAAGGTGCAGGCTCGGCTGGCGCAGGTTGCCGTCGATCAGGAGCACCTTCTCATACTTGGCGACGAAGGCCTCGGCCAGATTGAACGCCACGGAACTCTTGCCGTCGCCGGGCTGTCCGCTGGCCACCAGCAGCGTCTTGAGCCCTTCGGCCGTGGACAGCTCGATATTCGTCCGGCATCGCCGATAGCTTTCGCCCAGAAGCGAGTACGGCGCCTCATCCACCACGTGACAGAGATCGACGTCGTCCACGGCGCGGTCTTCGTTCGCATCCGGAATGACGCCCAACAGCGGGATGCGCAGGAACCGCCGCACGTCGCTTGGCGTCCGCACGAGATCGTTGAGCATCTCCACGAGCAACGCCAGCGATAATCCGAAGATCAAGCCCAGCATGGTGCCGCCGGGAATCCAGAGCAGCATGTGGCGGGAGATCACCATCTCCAGCGGCGCCGGAGCGAGACTGACGATCTGCATCTTCGGCGTCTCCGGGTCCTGCACCATGATCCGCAGCTTCTCGATCTGCATCTTGATCTGGTTCAGCATTTCAATGCGCTCGTCGCGGATCTTCAGCCGCTGCTCGTAGCGGGCCCGCGCCTCGTCCAGTCCCCTCTGCTTCTCCAGGGCCTGCCCGCGCAACCTCTGCAGCTCAGTCAGCCGCTCCTCCAGAACGCGAAGGCTGTCCCTCGCGTTCATCAGATTGGCACGCCGGGTCTGTTCGGCAATCTCCGTCTTGCGCTCATCCCTGCGCTTCCGGAGCTCGCCAATCTGGTCCTGGGTCCGCCGCACCACGCGATGGCTCTCTCCGAACTTCGTGAGCTGCCCGGCGAGTTGCGCCTCCAGAAAGGCCGACTGCTGGGCCAGGGCGAGCATCACGGGATCCCTCTCGATCGCATACTCGATCTGCTCGGTGATAGGGCCCTCGGCCAATTGCCTGAGGTTTGCGATGTCGGCCTGAAGCTGTTTGATGGCCAGGCTCAAATCGTTTTCCTGCAGTTCGAGATCGTTCAAACGGAGCGTGATGGTGTGCTGAAAATAGCGGCCGGCCGGCCGTTCCAGGTCCGTGATGCCTGAGTCTCTCCGCACACCCTCGAGGGCCCGCTCGCTTTCGGCGATCTGCCCCTCGACATCGGTCTGGCGTTTCGTCAGCTCGATGAGCTTGTCGCTGATATCTTTCGTCTCCGTCGCTCCGTGCCGGCTGACGAACAACCGGGACATCTCATTGACGATCAGCGCCGCCTCCGCCGGACCGGCGCAGGTCATCGAAACCACGATGTGCTCCGCCTCGCGATGGGGAAAGACATTCAGGCTCTTCTCCAGGTTCCCTACGGCCCGGACCTCATCTCTCTCCATCGTCTGACGCCACCACTTTGTGTCGCGGACCTTGCTGCTCTGCAGCAGTTCCTGCAGGCTGCCCTGGCGCTTCATCAGGTTGGCGAGAGAGACGCGGTGGCCGTACTGGATGTCCTGCTGCACCTGGGACGCGACAATCTCCATGGGATCCGTCTCGACGGGAGGCAGGACTTTGATGACGGCCTCGGCCTTGTAGAGAGGCCGGTACCGCCGGAACAGGTGCCAGCCCCCCCCGCCGACAAACGCCCCGAGGACCGTCATGAAAAGGATCAGCCAGACGTGCCGGCGCAGCATGCCCAGGGCTTCCCTGGGTGTCAACGCCGTCTCGGAAGCACCGCTCGCTCCGGAGGGTCTGGGCCTCCTGCCCTCGGCCGTCGGATTCCTTTTCATCATGTCACGCTCCGATCAACATTCGAAGAACACGCGGCACTCCTGAACGCGTCGCGCGTCAACTCCATCATCCCGGCTACGGTCCGAGCCGCTCGATCGCGGCGCCAACACGTTCCTTGAAGGCGGCGGGCATGTCCTCTCCGCCGACCTCCAGAGCGCGACGGTAGGCGGTTCGGGCCTTGCTGCGGTCTCCCAGGGCCTCACTGATCAACCCCAGATGCTCGTAGACTTCCGCCGGCACCGTTGCCTTGACCTCGTACTGCTGGATGGCCGCGGCTAACGTTTCGGCGGCCTCGGCGTTCCTGCCGTTCTTATACAGGACGTAGGCGTATGTATCCAGATACGTGGCCTCGTCCGGATTCTGCTCTAACGCCGTCCTGGCGTAGTCCATCGCCTCCGTGAGTCTCTGATCGTTCCGAGCCAGCAAGTAGGCCAGGTTGTTCAGAACACTGCTGTTCTTCGGCATTTTCCCACGGAGACTTTCGTAGACGGCGATGGCCCGTTCGAGATAGCCTTTATCGGAACTTTTCTTGTAGGCCACAGTCAACAACTCAGCCTTCTTGACGAG
This sequence comes from uncultured Phycisphaerae bacterium, assembly GCA_965603505.1. Taxonomy (GTDB): domain Bacteria; phylum Planctomycetota; class Phycisphaerae; order Sedimentisphaerales; family Anaerobacaceae; genus PLanc-01. Next base: position 2,961 of record CBFDDG010000077.1, read on the forward strand.
GTACTCGACGCCGCGCTCCGAATCGGGTCCGGCCAGCCGCACGCACTTGTCAATATACGTAATGGCCTCGTCGTACCGGCTTTGGATATTGGCCAGGTTGAACATGGCGAAGTTGGCCGCCTGGGAATCCGGGGCTTCCTGTAGCCGCTGGCGGCAATATGCCGTGACTTCCTCGCCGCCCATCAGGCCGTAGACACGAAGCAGCACTTCCACGGCCAGCCGGTCGTTGCCCCATGCCTTGTCCACCGCCTTGCGGCAGTAATCCCGGCAGGCCTCGGTATCGCCGAGTTGCTTCTTGGCCTCCGCCATTCGGAAGAAAGCAAGCGGAGCGTAGGGCGTATCGAGATACTTCTGGCCCTCCCGGAAGACGCCATCCAATTTCTCCGGGCGCCAGGCCGAGCCGCCTTCCGTCGGATCGCCGGCGGCAAGAACCATCGCCCGCATGTATCCGTCCAGGACGGCCGCATACTGAAGGTCCCGAATCGCCTCGGCCGCACTGAGCCCCGCAGCGGCCTGCTGCTTGAGTTGGCACGCCTTTTCAAAAAGCTCTTCGCCCTTGTCGTACTCACGCTGCTCCAGGGCGAAGGTCCCCGCGTGGCCCAACCAGAACACACTGTCCGGGAATTCGGCCAGCGTATCCGCATAGAGCTGTTTCAGGGCCTCGGCCCGCCTGAGCCTCCTGTAAATGGCCTCCAGCAGGACCCTGGCCTCGTGCGGCGCGTCCGGCCGATCCACCACGCTCCGCAACTCGTCGATGGCCTCATCCCGCCGGCCCGCCCAGAGATAGACCTTCGCCAGGTCCACCGTTGCGACGGGGTCGTCCTCCAGCGTCCGACTCTTGCGGAAATCCTGGATCGCTCGATCGTACTGGCCCATCAGGAAGCTGATCTCGCCCCGAAGGCGCCAGGCCCCCGCATTCTCCGGGTCATTCTGGAGGCTGCGATTCGCCAATTCGAACGCCTTGTCGAGTTGTCCCTGTCGCTTCGCCACCATCGCCTCCATCAGGCCGATACGAGGCTCATCGGGGCGCCTCTCCCGGAAGCTTTGCAGCTTGCGTTCGGCCTCACTGACGAGCCCCACGTCCAGGTAAGCCCGGATCTGGGCCAGACGATTGACGGCGGTATCCTCGAGCGAGAGAAGCTCCTGCGAGTACTTCTTCACGCCTTGCTGGTCGCCTGTCTCTTCGGCCACGAGGACCAGCCCCTTGAGGGCGTCGATTCGATTGGTGTTCTCCGCATACATCTTCTCAAGGAGCTTTCGGGCCCGGTCGTATCCGCCCACTCGGAAATAGTGCCGCCACAGAAGTTGCTGGTCGTTCGATTCGACGAGCAACTGCCTGGCCTTTTCGTTTTGCTCCCGGACCCGGAAGTACTCGGCATAGCTTTCGAGCATAATCTGGCTATTTGGGTCCATCTGTTTGGCCTGCTCGAAGGCAGTCTCGGCCACGGCGAAGAACGCAGCCTTCTTCGTTTCATCCGTCTCTTTCAAGGCAATACGAGTCGCTAATTGTCCGAGCAGGATCGCGTTGCCGAGATTCGGCGCGCTGATCTGGATGCTCTGCCGAATCGCCAACGCTTTCAAAGGCTCGGTCTCGCTGATGAGATCCACATAGGCGGACAGCAGGCTCGCATCGCGCGGGTTCAGACGGAGAGCCTGCTCCAATGCCTGCCGGGTCTCAAGCCGCTGTTCGGAAGACAGATTGTTGCCCAGCCTGCGATTGCGCGCGTGCAAGGCGTTGGCCATCGTCTTGGCCACCACGGGGTCCATGGGATTCAACTCGGCGGCCCTGCGGACATCCTCGATGGATTCGTGCTCCCGACCGAGCGCCGCTTTGACGTTGCCCCGGAGCATGTATCCGTAGGAGAAAATCGGTCGCTGCTTCAGGCATTCATCGAGATCGATCAGCGCCCTGTCGTATTCCTTCCTTGCGAAGGCCAGGCGTGCGGCAAAGAGCCGGCCCCCGCAGTCGTCCAGATCGTCGCGCCGGACCGTGGCGACAATCTGCTCGGCGAGCGTCCAGTTCTCCTGCCGACGGGCGAGCTCGAAAAGATAGCCGGCCGCCGCGTGCCGGGGGCTCAACTGCCCCGCCTTCAGGTAGGCCGGCGTCTCCTGCGCACCTTGGGACGCCGTCGCGTCCAGCACGCTTTGCCATTGCGCTGCCGCCTTGTCGAACTGTTCGTTCTGCTCGTAGAACGATCCCAATTCCAGTGACTGGCGGACCGGATCCGTGAGGCTCCCAATGGCTTGCTCCCGGATCTCCTTGCGCCTCGACTCGGGGCAATTCAGCGGGTCCGTCTCGGACGAAAGGCCCTTGTAGAACAGCACGGCCACGCTGTTCGGGAAGTGCCTCACATACGCCTCGGCCACCGTCTTGGCCGCACCGGCCTGCCCCTGCTTGATGAGGGTGTCGCAGAGCCCGACAACATAGCCCTCCTCGACGACATCGGGCCTGGCCTGGAGCAATCGCGGAATTAGATCGGCCTCGCGACGCAACTGCTCCTGCAGCTCGGCCGTCATCGCCTCTGTCGTCTCGGGGCCCTCTTGACGGTCGCCGTCGGTCGGCTTGAACTGAAGCATCGCATTCTCATCCGCCTGCTTCTGCCGAATCGCCGTACGCAACTGATTGCCCTTGGCCCTCGCCAAATCCAGATTCAATTCAAGCACGTTCGGGTCGTCGGGATTCAGTCGGGAGATCGCTTCTTCGGCCTCCGTCTCCTGCCCCTTCGCGATCAGCGCCTTGAGGCGGAGCACCCGGCTCCTGTTGGTCTCTTCGAATCGCTCCTCAAACGAGTCGACGACACTGAGGACGACATCGTGGGAGCCGGCCTGAAACAGTGCCTCCCCATAGTCCAACAGCGCGACCGGCTTGGTGTGGACGATCCCCGAGTTCAGGGCCGTTCCGAGGAATTCGATCACGGCGCCGGTCTCGGATGTATCCTTGAAGACGGTCGCCAGGGTATAGGCGAGGAACGAGTCGCGCTCCTCCGGCGGATTGGATGCCTTGATCTGCTCGTACGCCGCATAGAGGCTCCTGACGGCCTTGCTCGTCTGGCCCCGGGCCAAATCCAGCATCCCCTGCCACTTCAAGACCTGCGGGTTTTCCCCGCTGCCCTGGATCTGCTCGATCTCATGGACGACCTTCTCCGCCCGCGCTACCAGGTCCGCGCGCGCCGGGTCCGAGTCGGGCAGACTGAGAATGCGCTCGACATAGCACTTGGCCAGCAGGGAGCACAGAGAGAACCGATCGATCCGTCTGGCAAACTGGGTGGGGCCGGACGTGTCCTGGGCGTCGGGCAGCTCGAGTGCGGCCTCCCCCAACTCGATGGATTTCAGCAGGGCCGACGTGTCGCCATAGACGGAGAATTTCCGATAGTGGTAGCTGCACGCGTACGTGGGGTACTCGACGCTCTCCGGATCCAGCGCACGCGCCTGCTGGGCCGCCTGAATCGCCTGATTGAGTTTGTCCATCGCCCCGTCCGATCCCAGGAAGGCGGCGTGATAGGAGTAGAACTGAGCCAGCGCCCCGAACGCCTTCGGACTGGACGGGAACTTCTGCGTCAGGCTCGTGTACTGGGGCTCGAGGCCTTCCATGTACTCGCGAACGGCGGCGATATCACCCCGTTGCGCCGACATGAGCTTACGCCTCAGCAGATAGATGAAAACATCGGGTGTCGTGCCGGCGGCGCGAGTGCCTTCCGCGAGGATGTCATCTGCTTGCCTCTCGGCGGCATCTTTCTCGCCCACGTTCCCGCGGGACGCCGCGATATCACCCTTCTCCAGATACACCTCCGCTAAGTGCCGGTATACCTGTGCATTGTTCGGATCGAGCTTTCTTGCCTGCTGTAGATCACTCTCGGCTTCCCTGAGCACTTCGACCGGCGATGTGACGGCCCCCATACTCGCCAATTCAAATGCCGCCCGTCCTTTGACCAGCCGCAGATGCGTGCCCAGACGTTTGGGACCGCCGCCCCAGCCGCCCTGCTTGACGGCCCCGAAGGACGGCTCCCATTGCGCCCTGGCCTCGTCGAGCAGGCCGGCATCCTGGATCACTTCGAAGGCCTTGTCGGCCTCAGACAGGACATGCTCCCAATACCCACTGTCGCCGCGGCCGGCGGCGCCGAGACTGTCGGCAAGGATATACGAGTGCTTGAGCCGGCCGAGGCGAGCCTTCACATTCTGAGGGTCCGCGGTAATGACCTGCCCCCAGCAGCCAACGACCTTGTCCCATTCACCCATTTCCCGGTATGCGTCGGCAACTTTGAACAGCAGATCGATCCGGCTCTCGGTGGACTGCGTCAGAGCGTACGCGCGGGCGTAATTCTCGCGAGCGGTCTTGTAGTCCTGCGCCGCCCAAGCCGCGTCACCATCGGCGATGAACGGAGCGGGGTCCCGGTTCAGCCGAAGGATCACCACCACGGCCGCCAGCGCAAGAAGCAGGAACACCGTCGATCCAATCAACGCGACCTTCTTGTTCAAACGTCTTCTCGGCATGAGGATTGTCCTTTCGTCGTCCGGTCAGTTCCGGTCCGGCCAATGGTCTCGCTCCAACACAGGCAGCAGCACCGTCAGAAGCTTTTCACTTGCCGCTGTCGCATCGGCCTTGGTGGCGGTGGCGCGCGACTGACTGAACGCAAGTTCGACCTTACAAAAATACGAATGCTTGCTGAAAATGTTTCTGTTCAGGGCGATGCGTGCATCGTCCCGGCTGCCCGCGTACTGGCCATTGACGCAAAACAAATAGACAACCGGAAACTGCCGCAGGGCGGCCGAAATCTCACTGGAGGTCCTGTCGAAGAGTAGGTAACGCCCGTTAATCGTGCGCGGACCGACCTGGAGATCGGCTGCGCCCCCAGCCAATCGCTGGTACCCGCTGCCGGTATAGCACTCCTCCGGCACGTGGGGCACCCTGTCGGGCAGCGGGTAGTACGTGATGAACACAAGCACGCGGCGCACCGCACTGTCGATAGCCTCGCGAGGGTCCTCCAGGAGCCACTGGATGTAGTCCTCGGTCCCCAGAGACTCCAGGACGTCTTCGTTCTCGATCGCGTGTTTCGCCACCACCTCATAGGGCCCCAGCGCGTCCTCGTCCAGCGCCTCCAACGGCTTCTTCAGTGGCAGCGGTTCTTTCTTCAGGTACAGACCGAGTTTCTTCGTGGCCACGGACATTCCGGCCGCCGCCACCGCTAACACCAGCGCGCAGATCAGGAAAGCCGGCTGCAGATAGGTCGCACTGTCATGGCGTTTGCTATCCATCACGTCGCGCGCCTCCTGGTAACGACATCCTCGGCGACCGCTTCGCCTTCCTCTACGAAGAGGCTGGACATGAACCACGCCAGCAATCCGTAGAGACCGAACGCCAGAGGCAACATCGCCAGCCCGAGCAGGTCGTGGTAGACGCCCTGCGTGTACTCCTGTCCCACCAGGACGTAGAGCAGTCCCGTGACGGTCACGCGAACCATGTTGCAGAACATCGCGATCGGAACCGTGCTCAGCAACAGGATGACCCGCTGCCACGGCGGACGCTCGTGCAGATACGCCATGGCCACCCCCAGCGCGAGAAACGCCATGAGCAGCCGCATGCCGCTGCAGGCCTCCGCCACGTCCAACGCAGGCTCCAGCCGCTGGCCCTTGTATACGACTTCGATGACCACGCCGCTGGCCGTCGCTTCGAGGTCGTGGACCATATTCAACACGGCCGTCGCCACCACGGCCGAAATCTGACGCATGGGCATCGTCAGGCCCACGTAGTAACGCCGCGGAAGCGGGACCGCAAACACCAGGAATACGATCGGCAGCCACGTGTAACGAACCAGCCGCCACCCGCCTAAGAGCAGAACGACCGCCCCCACTGCGGCAATCATCGACAGCGGCCGCAGATACGCGTATCCCGCCGGGCTCACCACGTTGAAGATATAGAACGCCAACAGCACCAACAGCAGGAGCAGGCCCAGGTAGTTGGCCCGCGTCTGCCCCGGCAGCAGTCGGGCGGGCCGACCCTTGTGCAACAAATCAACGAGCGGGTCCCCCGCATACTCCAGGCTCAGAATCTCATTTCTTCTGCGGTTGATGAAGTAGAGGCTGAAGAGAGGAATCAGAAAACCGTGCGACCAGCTTGGATCGGTGATCCACAAACGCATGATCTCCCGGATCTCATTGCGAAAGAGAAGACAGAGCAGCCCGCCGAGGATGACGATCTTTGCGTAGCTGTGCGGCCCGAGCTCGCCCCACCTCCGTTCCGGCAGAGAGGAACCGTCCCCCGGTCCCTGGGTTCGTGAAGCACTGGTCTTCTCAGCCATACCCCCGCATGCCCATTAGAAGGTGAGACTCTCACCGTAGTCCATATCCGCAAAATTCCGGTCGTATATGAAACCGAATCCGTAGGTGGCCCGGAACGCATTGCGCAAGACCAGACGCCACAGTGACGTCGGATGCGTTCCCACATTGATCAGATCGTTCGGCTTGATGAAGAAGTCGGGCTGCTCGCCGCTGGCGATCTTGTCCAGATCGACCAGGACGATCTGCTCTTTCCTCGTTCCGACTCGCCGTACGACTTCGACGGTTTTCGGCCACGCCAGCGGGCCCAGACCGCCCGCCGCCGCAATCGCCATCTTCAGCGTCATGGGCCGCCCCGTAATGTTAATGAACCCACTGCGGTTTACGTTGCCCATGATAGCGAACTCGCCCATGATATCAAGCGGCACGTGGATCGCGTCGCCCGGCCTGATGATGATGTTGTATCGTGGGTCGCCGGCTAAGAGCTTGTCCGCCGGAATTCGGATCAGGCGCGTCTGGATGGCCTGCTCCCACTCCATCTCCATCGGCAGCTCTTCGCCGTCCAGCGGCAGCGTCGGGCCTTCGGGCTTCGCTGCCACCGGCGGCCTTGCCGGTTGCGGCGCCCCTCTCTGCAGTGGGATCCAGCGTCCATCCCGGAAGACCCATTCGATCTCGCCCTCCGGCTTGGCCTCAGCGGTCGGCGGCATTCGCTCCGCCTGGCCCGCCGCAGCAAGCGGAACCCATTTGCCGTTACGGAACACCCATTCGATTTCGCCTTCCGGCTTGCCTTCCGCGACCGGCGGCGTTCGCTGCTCTTGGCCTGGGACGGGAACCGGGACCCATTTGCCGTTACGGAACACCCATTCGATTCTCTCTTTGCCGCCGGGCGCGCCGGCGGGCGCCTCCGCCGGACCGGCATTGCCGAACTCGGCAGGCGTCTGCACGATCTCCCGGGACTGCGACCCCAGCAACCTTTCCGATGCGACCGGAGCGTCGCGGCCGCGTCCTGCCTCACGGTCCGCAAGCCCCCGCCACTTCGAAGGCGTCACCAGACGGAAGCCGTACGGCAAGGAAGTCGCGGCGACGTCATTTCCCTTCGCGCTCTCCGCTGACCGCCCGATAACTCCTACGGTCTGCGCGGGATCCCAAAGGCGAAGCTGCGTGTTTGAGGATCCCTTCGCGTGGGGCGTGATCAGATCGAGCATCTCCCGCTCCAGCTCGTATGGCTCGGCTCGCTCGGTGGGTTCCGGGATATCCCTCTGGGAAACGCTCGTGGCAGCATCGCCGGCCTCAGGCGCAGCGGGCCGCCTCGGCTGGGACCGTCCCTGGGGCCGCTCCGGCTCGACGAACTCCAACTCCGGCACGGCCTCTCCCGGCGCCGGTACGACCTCGACAGGCCCGAGCGCCGCCTCATCCCTTCGCGAGACGTAGACGTAGCTGACGTTGTACTGCAACTGCGCCCCGGCCGTCGCCAGCGCGTCGGTCAGTCGAAAATCGTACCGCGGAACGACGTACCGGCCCGGCCGGGCCACGCCGTTACCCAGAGCGGAAAACGTCCGCTGTTGCGAGTCAAGCAAAGTCACCGTAACGGACGGCTGGCGCAGGATGCCGGGAGTGAGGATCCGTTTGATTTCCTCTTCGAGCTGCGTCTCCGTCAATCCCGCCGCCTGGATGACCCCCACTTCCGGGATGGAGACCTTGCCCGTCTCTGAGACAACGTAGTCGCTGACCAACGGGACCGCCTCCTGCAGCAGCTCGAAAATCGAGACACGTATGAGGTCGCCCGCTCGCAGCGCGTAATCGGTCTTGACGGCGACGATGTCCCCCGGTTGAGGCTCATCCCCCTTCTCCCATGCCACCGGCGTCTCCTCCGCCACCCCGAGCGAATCCAGGATCACGTTGACGGCCGGCGTCGGACGGAACCGCCCGACCTGGCTCGGATCGAAGAACTTGTCGTTGCACCCGGCAACGCCCGCGACCAGGGCACAGAGCATCAGCAGCACGCCCATTCTGCGAATGAAACCGTAAATAGTAAGTCGTAAAGAGTACATTCCTGGGGTTTATCGGTTCCATCCCCGTCACGCTTAAGTTCCGACTGCCCGGAAGGTGAACATGATGACGGATCACAAGCGAAATCGCCCGCCATGCCCCTTGAGAAGGCATCACGGCGGCTGGCGTAAATGCCTGTTATCAGCCCTGAAATCGCCGTTTTCTCACCTGAGAACTGCCAACCGGAACCTGAGAACGGCTCTCCACCTCGATCATCAATAGTCAATCCAGAGTGCTCCGCATGCCGAATTGCCCGGCATATTGCTGGGGCTGCCTTCTCTCCGGCAATCCCATTGACGTGCCCGGCACGGGACACTATGATCGTATTCATGTTGCACGGAGAACCACGATGACCAGGTTTCCTTGCCCCTACCGCAAGGGTAACATGGGGTCGACCGAGGAGCGGGAGCGTCATATCGCAGAACCACATCCTCGTCTGCTGCCGGAATACCGAAAACAAATGGTCGAGCGGAACGACTGGTCAGGATTTTGAGAATGATGAGCTTGTGTTCAACATCGGCGCGAGATGGGGACTGAGCGAAATGAACACTTTCCTGATTCCAACCGAAAGGAATCTTAGTGACTCGGCAAGCAACGAACCGGAATTTCTGCTCCACACAGGCGTGCGATTCAACTTTTAGAGGATCACCTATGCACTACATTCTTAAGAGGAATGGCCACTATTTGTTTCTGTTATTGGCTGTGATTGGACTTCTCGCCTGCAGTCCTGCACGGGCAGAGTTTATCGCGGACGGCGCTACGCTCGTGCCGCTGACCGATGACGGCAAATCCACCGCAATAGCCTGGGCGCCGCACGGCAATAAAATCCTCTATCAGGTGCTCCATACCGATACCCAACGCCAGTTGTCTGTCGCAGACAGCGACGGCTCCAATGCAAAGGTCATTACGCCGATCGGTTTTCCCTATTATGCCGAATGGTCCTGGGCCGGCGATAAGGTGGCGTTTCTGTATGCAAACTCCTCAAGTTCGGAGAGCCAGTCCAGAGCCTATGTGTACGATCTGAACACTCAGGAAACAGTCATGGCTTGCGAACCTTATCCGCGGTTTAACCTGGATGAGGATGAAGGGCCGCTCTGGTCGCCGGACGATCGGTACATTGTGTTCAAGACCCGCAGGGGACCATCCAGAAGACGGTTCGTCACAGTCTACGACACCCAAACAAAGAACCGGTGGGACGTGGTGCCGGAACGGGGCCAGAACAGGTATGCGCGCTGGAGCTTCACCCTGCCGCCGCGTTTGACCTTTCAATCGGAAGCCAGCGCCGAGCATTATGATATTGCCGTGTCCGACCCGGACGGCGGCAATCTCGTGCTCCTGACCTCAATCGGCGCTGAAGCCGTCGGTAACAGGCAGCCTCGCTGGCGCCCAGGCGGTGCGTACGAAGAAATGATTGCATATACGAGCAACCTGGAGATGACTCGCACGGAACGCGGCATGAAAAGGAATGACGTGTGGGTAGCGTATCCCGACGGACGTGCATCCGGAAACCTGACACAAGCCACGTCTCCTTCGACAGAGGAACAATTGAATAATGACATCATTCTGTGGTCCTGGGACGGCCGATGGATCCTGTCGCGCGGAGACCGCTTTGATTCCCAGGCCAAGGATATTCATACCGCCTATCTCATGGATCCTGTCAATGGTGGCTACAAGACGATCTTTACCACATTTCCCAGAAAAGATGGTTTGCATGAACGCGTACATGTGATCAAGTGGTCCTATGACAGCACCAAGATCCTGATGTACACACAGC
>CBFDDG010000078.1:0-13054 GCA_965603505.1 uncultured Phycisphaerae bacterium
TAGCTGTTTGCCCCATCCGTGATCGAAGCCACGTTGATCGCACCCGAGCCGCTCCTGAGAGTGCTGTTTGCGGCCATGGTCGTATCGCCCAGATCGATCTGCGCATTTGTCGTTGCGACGGTCCCCGCGATCTGCACGCCCCCGGCACTGACCGCATTCAGTCCCCCGGCGAAGGTGCTGCTGTCGGAGGCCCCGTTGCCGATCGTCGTGAGGCCGGTGTTCAAGAAGCTTGTATCCTGGTCGATGCTGTTCAAGGAGCCCTCGAGGGCGACAGCGTAGGGCTGTGCGAACGTGATCAGCTCGTCCAGCGTCACATTTCCGGCAAAGGTCACGGCACCCGTGGAGGTCGGCGTGTTTTCCTGGAGTGTGAGCGTGTAGTTGTTCCCGCCGTCCGTAATTGAGGCCACGTTGATCGCACCCGATCCGCTCTTCAGCGTGCTGTCCGCAGTCAATGTCGTATTGCCCAGATCCATCGGCGCGTTTGTCGTAGCGATCGTCCCCGCAACTCGCACGCCGCCGGCACTGACCGCATCCAGTCCCCCGGCAAATGTGCTGCTGTCCGAAGCCTGGTTACCAATTGTGGTGAGGCCCGTATTCAGGAAGCTTGTATCCTGAGTGATACTGTTCACTGAGCCCCCCAGTGTCACGGCGTAGGGCCGTGCAAACGTGGTCAGCTCCTCCAGCGTCACGTTTCCGGCAAAGGTGGCGGAATTGCAGTTTGTGATCGTCAAACTGAAAGGCTGATCGCCCCCCACGGGTCCGGCGAAGCTGATATTGCCCCCCGTGCCGGCGTCCACCGCGAGCGCCTCGCCGCCATTGGCCGAGATGGTGTCTCCGTCGAGCGGGCCATCGAACGTAATCGCGGCTCCCGCCGGGGCGGCTCCTTCGCCGGTTGTCGCGACCGTGATGCTTTGTCCATCGGCGATCTCGACGGCATCCGAGAAGGTTATTGTCGCGCCGTTCGTGATCACATCCGCACCCAAGGTCGTCGTCGCGCCGGGGCCGTCCAGGACGATTGCCGCTGGGTCGCCGCCGGCCAGCGTATCGAGCTGTCCTTCGACGGAGATCGAGCCGCCGCTGGGCGTGCGGATCGTCAACGGGTCCGCAAGGCTCGTTTGGTTCACCGTGATAGAGTGGCTGCCATCGTTCCGGCCGATGGTGATCTGCCCGAATGTGTTATCGATCAGGCGACTGATTTCCGTATCGTCGAGAGTCAAGACACCGGCCTGTCCCCCGTCAACGCCTCCTACCTGGATGTCATCCGTTGCGTCATCCGGCTGAATGGTCAGCCCAAAGCCGCCGCCGTTCATGCTGTTGTCGAAGTTCACCTCATCGCCCGTCAATGCGGTATTTCCGATGAGGGCGACTGGTCCCGACAGGGTGATCGTGCCTCCTGCCGAGAGCTCGTCTCCGAGCAATAGGGTCGATCCTACCGGCTGGATCAGATCGATATCACCGACGGCAGCGATCTGTGTGCCCGTGGCATCAGAGTCGACGACGACGCTGTCCGACGGGGTAAGCGTGGCGAATACATCCGATCCTGTGATACTCACGTTGCCGGCGCTGTCGATTTCGCCTGTGGGTTTGACCCACACCCCGCCCACGCCGTCCGGCGTTCCCTCATCGTCCGCCGTGAGGATAATATGTGCGCCAGGCACCGTCGTTTGCAGAAGGGCCTCGACGATGATATCACGCGGGGCCGAGAGGTTGATCGTCGCGTCACTGATCTGATCGGAGGTGATCACCAGATCGAGCAGACTGCCGATGATAGTGATATCCCCGTTGCCAATCTGGACCGACCCGTCGATTGTGGCGCCGCTGTACGTGGCCGTTCCCCCGCCGCCGGGCTTGGAGCTGACGGACGCGGTATCGGCAATGGTCAGACCCGCAGCGCTCGTAAGGGTAATGTTGCCGCCTCCGCTCGTGACGTCGCCCGTGAACGTGACATCTCCGCCGCCGGTCTGATCGAACGTCAGGTCACCGCCGACGGTGGTGAACGAACTAACGGTCGTGGGGGCCGCCTGGTTGTTAGCGACGTCGACCGCCGCTGCCCCTGTGTTGTCGGCGGCGATGGACGTTGCGGCCGTGTCGATTGGATTGGTGGCGCTGCCGATTCCGCCGGCTGCATCCAGATCCAGGGTCGCAGCCGTCAGGTCGGTTACAGCATCCATGCCGGCGGTCGCATCGTCGATCGCGCCGGCCGAGTTGATGGTTATGCCTCCGCCAGTCGTCAGTGCCCCAATCGTTACATTGCCGGAGGTAGTCGTGCCTACAGAGATGCTGCGGCTCGTGCCGCCGGCCGTGATAAGCGTGGCGGCGATAGCGGCTGAATCTGCCGTGATGTTGATGGAGCCATCATTGGTGGTCGCGCTCGTGACGGTCAGAGATCCGCCGCCGCTCTGATCCACCGTGATGTTGGAGCCTGCACCGGCGGTGGAGAGGCTCGTCAGTTCCGTGGCGGCCGCATTGACGTTATCTATGTCGATGTGGGCGGCACCGGCCGTGGTGTCCGCGTCGATTGTGCCGGCCGCCGTCTCGATGGGATTGACGTTGCCGATCCCACCGGCTGCATCCAGGTCCAGCGTTCCGGCCGTCAGGTCGGTCACACTATCGACGCTGGCATCATTGATGGCGCCGGTCGAGCTGATCGTGAGGCTCGCGCCTCCGGCCGTAACGGATCCTATGGACACGTCCCCGGTATTGTTGATGGCTACGTTCGAGGCTGTTGTCGCAATCGTTCCCAGTGTGACGCTGCCGGTATTGTCGATGTGAATCTCGCCCGCGCCGGTGGTCGAAGCGTCGATTGTGCCCGTGCCGACGGCGGTCTGGATCGCCGCACCTGCACTTCCAATATTGCCACTTGCCTCCAGAGTAATCACATCGGAGCTGGTGATAGTCCCGGCGCCGGCGATGCTGGTCGCCGTCCCGGCGCCGCCGTCTATGGTTACACTTCCCGCGCCGGCGTTGATCGCGGCGCCGATGGTCACATCACCGGTGTTCTGGATGTCAACGGCGCCGCCGTTGGTCGTGATCGCGCCGCCGGTGTTGTCGAATGTGGTGCCTGTAGTCGTCAGCACGATCGATGGTGTGACCCCTACGGGCGCTATGGGAGCGCCGATCACCACGCCGGTTGTCGCATACAAATTGAGCGTGAACTGGTCGCCGGTGTCATCCGAGGTCGTGATGGTGAGGGACGCGTCGCTGTCGAATGTAATAGAGTCTTCGGCATTCAACGTCAGAGAGGAAGTAGTGGGCCCGACGTGCGTGCCCAAGGCCACATCAATCGGGTCATCTACGAAGATCGTGCCGGCGGGGCCAATGGCGCCACTGGCTGTACTGACCGTTACGGTCCCGCCATTGGTGGCGAGCACACCCTCTATTGCTGATATTTCGATATTACCGGTAGCGGGGTCACCGTCCGGAACCCAGGCGGGCCCCCCGGTCATACTGGCGGTCGGGTCGTCGCTCAGGGTAACATCCGTTGGGTCAAGCAGCCACTGCCCGGGGGCTCCCGCCGGTGCCCCGGCGTTTACCGTAACGTCTCCCACGAATAGCCGTTCCTTGCCCGATGTTTCGATAAACCCGCCGTCACCGGACGATGTCCCGCCTTTGGCTTCGATCCTTGCCCCTTCCCAGACTACCGCCGTATCTGGCGAGTATACAAGGACTTCGCCACCATCTCCGTCCGTACCGGCGTTTGTAGTGGTCAGACTTTCCGAGCCCAGCGACACCACCTCATCGGCCCAAAGGTCGATCCTGCCGCCGTCGCCCTCGGCGCCATCCGCGTGGACCTCCCCAAATTGCCCGACCCGGGCGCCTTTCATCGTCACGTGTCCACCTTCGCTGCCCGAGGCTTCTATTGTGCCGGTATTGGTGACTTCTCCGCCCGTTGCGGCCAGTTCGATCTGGCCGGCGGCGCCTGTTTCAACGGAGGCGGACAGGGAGCCGACATTGGAAATCGCCTGTGAATAGATGTCGCCGGCGGCCGCGAGGATGATTTTGCCGCTGCCGACCTGTACTTTCCCGCTGTTCGTTATCGCGGCATCTTCGGCATCGGCAGCAGGGGGCTGCGGTGATGCCGGGGCATCGACCTCCAGCAGAAGGTCGGTCCCGAGTTCACGGATGAGGACCCTGTCGCCGGCGGCCATCACGGCGTAGCCGTCGGGGCACTCGATCTGCCCGGAATTGGCCACCTGCGTGCCGATCAGGTAAACCCTCTCCGCGTGAATACTGCCCTCGTTGACGACGCTTCCCTGGCCGCCGCTGAACAGGAAGTTTCCATTGATGAAGTTGGCGTTGCTGATGTCGAGTGCCGAGGCGATCAGTTGGGTTGCGTTCACCTGTGCGGATTCACCGAAGTAGACCCCGGCCGGATTGACGAAGAAGACTCTGCCGTTGGCCAGCAACGTGCCGTCGATCGTCGTCGGGTTGGCCGAGAGGATTCGGTTCAGAACCGACGCATTGGCGCCGGGCTGAATGAACTCGACGGTCTCGGGCCGTGCGATGTCAAATCGGCTGTAGTTGATGATGGCCTTATCGGAGACCTCGATGGCGGTGTAGTTGCCCGTCTGGCTGAACTGGGCCGAACCCTGCACGACCTGGGCACCTTCGGGTCCCGCGAGCAAGGCGACCGGTGAAAGTGCCATGACCGCTGCAACCAGTGCCGTCCGATACGGTGAAACGCTTGTCCCACTCACGTATGACCTTTCCATTGCTCCTCTCCAAAGACCGTGTCGAGCACCAGGACGTGGCGCTCAACATGTGATGGATTCATGGAACACGTCTATGAAATACCTTACCAGCGATAGATGAAATTGAAGTTCCACTGCGTATCTCCCTCATCCGTTAGAATGGCGCCGTCGCTGGCACGCTCGGTCTCCTGTAACGCCCAGCCGTGGTAGATTGCCGCCAGGAAATTATTCTCGACCTCGAAGATGGTCCCCACGCCGATGCCCCACATGTCCTGCGTGTCGAACTCCCCGGCCACCGGGTCTTCGATCTCGGGCCGCCCATAGTCGGTGAAGGCAACCAGCGACACGTCAAGCGGTGCGAGAAGGCCCATTTTCTTGTTTCCGGCTTCATTGCCTTCTTTGCGTCCGGCCAACCGCTTGGTCAGGTGAAATCGATACTCGAGCGATGCGAGAATACCGCCGTCGGCCACGATCTCATCTTCCTGGTAGCCGCGTACGGTATAGAGGCCGCCGAACGTCGTCATTTTCGCGGGCACCAGGCGCTCATTGGACCAGATGTTCCGGAACCTGCCGGTGATCAGGTGGAGTCGATCCTTATCGATGAACTGCCAGTGTGTGGCGCCGAATGAATACTTGGTGAAATCAGGGTCCGCGCCCAGGCGTGCACTCTGGAAGTCGGCCGAGTTGCCTTTGTAATTCTCGAGCCTCTCAAAAGAGACGGAAGTCTGCGACCCCTCGTTCGAACGACGGACCTCGAAGCCGAGTCCGACCAGGGACATATCCACGTCCGAATCCGTTCCGAGCGAACGGTCGATCCGGCTGGTCTCTCGAGACCATGAACCCGTGAGATCGAGCATCCAATCGTGGAGCTGGGCCACGTTGTAGCGCCAGTTCGTGCCGGCGAACCAACCGTCTCCGAGGAAGTTGATCAGTCCCTCCGTGGTTTCCGGCGTGATATCGTACTCGCTGATTCCCCCGTAGAATCCCAGTCGAAACCGCGGATTGAACAGGGGCAACTCATACAGCCCGAACGCCGCGTAATTCTCTTCGGGCGATTCGACATCCGCCTGGAGCATCGCAGAGAGCCGGTCGTCGTGGCCGGTGAGATTGGTGTTGACCAATCCGATCCGGGGGTTCCACTGCCGCTCATCCGTTCCGGAGTCGTCAACCTGGGCGTAGAAATGCCAGGGGTCGCCCTCGTACACGTCGTACGTGAGATGGATCGTATTTGGCTCGTCGCTGGGTGAGGCGACGGCTGAGACCTGTCGGTCGGGGTTCACGCTCAGCAGGCGAACGTACTCATCGAGATCATCTTTCCGAATGACTTGCCCTTTTCGCACGGGGGAGTGCTTCTCCACGAATGTATCGACGAGTACATGCTCCTGCTTCTTCTCTCCCTTGAAGTCGAACCATTTCGTAGTGACGTTGGCCACCCTGGCTTCGATCACATGTATGGGCAGAACGCCGTTCGCAAACCGCGCTTGTTCGTCAAGGGCGTCGGCACTGACATACACGTAGATGCCTGCAAATCCCGCGTCCTGGTAGCGGGACAGGATATACTTCGTAAGACCCTGTATCGTCCTTTGCGAAACCTTTCGCACAGGGCCGGGCGCAATGACGGTTTCGCAAAGGGAGCGAAAATCGTAGACTTCATTCTGCGGCGTCCCATCCTTTGATTTCGCCTGCTTCACATAGACGGCGGGAAGGCCATACAGCAGATCATCCGTCGAGATCAACGTGTTGCCGGTAAGACGGATCTCTATGACGGAGAATTTGGCCGTCTCGTCTTGGGGAGGGGACACCAGCAGGTCGGCATGTTTGTACGTTCGTTCGATGCCTCGCACGGCGCTCATGAAGCGTGTACTGACGTCGGATGCCGTGCGCGGCCCTGTGGCCACAGGGCCTTCCCGCAGCGCTCTCAGCTCGCGCCGATAGCGTTCCTTCGCCTCTGCAATCGCCTTGCGGTAGACGACGCTTCGCTCCTGTTGTCCCCACAGCGAGCACGCAGGAGCCATGGGTAGTGCCGCCTCGAAGGATGCACTTGTCGTCAGCGGTTCGGTCCTCGTCCATGCGTCGAACCTCCGCCGCATCGGCTCGACCCCCACTTGTTGACGGCCGGCCGGGGCAACGGACATCTGCGACGCAATTGCGGATGCTTCCTCGCCATCAGCGGCTTGAGCCGGATCCGCGCTCAGCCAGCTCGAGGGACAGACCACGACAAGCAGGAGGATCCAGAGACGCGTGGTGGACACGATCGGCAGATGCTTCTTGCCGTCCATTCAATTTCTCCCACAGCCGACCGCCGTACCCTGCTCCGCAAAACGACAGACAGCACCCGTTTGTACGCTCGCTCCGAGATATCTGCCTCCCTGGTGGAACAAGCACGACGACTTCTTTACGGTAGCGCACTCCCGCGCTGTCCCATACCATGGCGTATCGGTTCTTGTGTGTCAAGCAAAAAAGCGTCACTTCCTTCCCTATCTTACCCCAAACGACCTCATAGGCGTCCTCCTCTTCTTTCTTCGTGGTCGCGTGTCCGACCGGCTCACAACGCCCGGGCCCAATTTCGGTGACAGGCTTGCCTTGGACGGCCCCCTGGGTATAATTCAGGGCTATGGAACTGAGCGCCGGACGAATGCTGGGCGACTATCGCATCATCGAAGAGATTGGTGCGGGTGGGATGGGGAAAGTCTTCCTCGCAGAGAACGTCCATCACCGGAAGCGGTGCGCCGTCAAGGTTCTACCGGAAGAGTTGAGCCGGGATGTCAATTTCCGGGCCCGGTTCTTCGATGAGGCCCGGGTCATGTCGGACCTTAACCACGCCCATATCGTACACGTGCATCACATGGGTGAGGACCATGGGATCTACTACCTTGTGATGGATTACGTGAGTTCACCGAGCGGTAAGTCTCGGTCGATCCATGGCGAAATGGCGGGAAGTCCGATGCGGCGGATTGCGCCGGCCAAGGCACATCGGTGGATTGTGCAGGTGGCGGAAGCTCTCGCGTATGCGCATGGCCGGGGCGTGATCCATCGCGATATCAAGCCGGCAAATATCCTGATCGATTCGGAGGGCAACGCCAGAATCACGGATTTCGGCCTGGTCAAGGCGATCGGCAAGGAGTTTCTGCTCAGCCAGATCCACCAAACCATGCGGCAGACGTCGGCTTCCGAAGGATGGCCAACGAGTACGGGAACAGTGGCCGGAGCGGGGCTTCAGTTGCCGGGAGTCCTCCACGATTTTGAATTGGCCGAGACGACTCGCCAGGGTCCGGGCCAGGGATATTCGGGCAGGTCCGGCCCCTCCGGCGGCGGGACCGGCTCTCGCAGCAGCCTGTTCGGGACCTATGACTATATGTCGCCGGAACTTCTGGAGGGCAAGGAAGCCACGGAGCAGAGCGACGTCTATTCCCTTGGGGTCATGATCTACCGAATGCTGACCGGTCGGCGCCCGGTCGGTATGGCGAAGCCGCCGTCGGCCCTGGTACGTGGGCTGTCGAAGAATTGGGACGCCGTAACGGCGAAGTGCCTGGCGGACAATGTGGCCGACCGCTACTCCAGCGTCGAGGAGCTGCTGAAGGATCTGGCGAAGATAGAGAAACGTTCGGTTGTTCCTGTTGTTGCCCTGGTTGGCGTTGTGCTGGTCATCGCCGTTGTGGCCCTTGCCTGGCTGAGCCATCTGCAACGGAGCACGTTGGATGAGGCTGCATGGAAGGACTGGGGTGACGCTGCTGTCTGGATGTGGCCCCTGAAGCAGGCGAGCGTCGAGCGTGAGGCCGATTGGAGTCAAGACAGTGAACTGGCGAGTCTACTGAAGGATCTTAAGATCTGCTGCGTCCCCTTCGACAAGAGCCCCGAGTTAGGACGTGCCTATGGTAAAGCTCCCGACGCAGCCGGGATCCGGGTCGCACTGGATGAATGCAAGGCGGGGGTGGCCGAGAATCGTGGAGTCGTTTCAGCCATCAATCGCATGAAGGAAGAAGTGCAGTCCGTTCGGGATTTCTTCTTCATGTCCGATGCGGACAGCCGCTGGGGGTGTTTGGGTCGGTTAACGCAAGAACGGGATGCACTTCGTGCGGCCGGTTGCAGCGCCCTGGCTGATTTTCTCGACCTTGTGCTTGGGAAGTTCGACAGTGACAGGTTCGCAAGCGGCGAGGATGTCGCCGGGGCCATCGACCAGGTTCTCAACCTCACCAAAGCATGGCCTGACGTGGAATACGACAAACTCGATCCGAACGCCGTCGCGGCGGACCTTCCGTTACAGGAGAAGGTGCAGACCGATGACGAACTCTTTAGCAGAATCAAAGAATTGCAGAAACACATCAGGTTATCGGGCGATGAGTCGGTGGCGATCTCCAAGGCGATCAATGACTTGAAGCAGACGAGGAAGACGGGCGGCCAGGTGATCGACTCGGCGCGAGACCAGGGGATGGAGGATGCGGCGAAATGGAAGAGCCGGCTGCAATCGTTGGATTCGCAGATCACGGCGATTGAGTCCATGCCGTGGACGGTCGGAAACAAAGAACGTATTCCGGAGGGCTGCCGTGAATTGGGTCAATCGATTGTGGACCTGGATCCGAGGCCATGGTATGTCCAGAATCTCGAACGAGCGCTTAACGACTGCTACGGATGGGAGGAAGAGCTTCCCTGGCTCCAAGCCAAGGAAGCCGTAACCATCAAGACATTGTACGACAACTGGAAGAGCGTACGTCCCCCCGACGGGGGACAGACGGGACAGGCAATTGCTGCAAGAGTGCAGATGCTTGAGGACATCGAACGAACCCTGGAGCCGGACGAGTTGATTGAGCGGCTGAACGATCCGAACGCCGATGTCGGGGCGATTTGGGTGGCTTGGCGACGGCTCGGAAACCTCCCTAATCGTCCGTGGCCTCAGACCCGCGAGGAATGGGACCAGGATACTAAGGTCCGAGGGCGCTTGCTGAATGAGCCTCGCCTGGCCCGGTTTCGGCAGGGCATTGAGGATATCGGGCCGGAACACGAAAAGACGTTTAGACTGTTCATGATCGGCCAGCACGTTCAGGCCATTCAGGGAAAGAGTGCAGGGGACCCGTTTCTGCAGAAGGTGACCCAACAGCGCATTGCGAATGGGCAAGAACTCACCGCCATAACGGTGTGGGAAACAGCGACGAGCGAGCTTGCAGGTTTCGTAGCAGACGACAAGTGGCCTGGTACATACGACTTTGTGACGTTCTATCAGTCTGGCGAGAAGGGTGCTCAGTTCCTGACGAAGGATGCTCTTGGAGCCAATGATCTGTCCGATTGGCAGCGTGCTCTGGCGGAGTACCCTGAGGGCAAATCGCGACCATTCACTCTTTCCGACACCGATCCTGCCATTCCCATCCCTGATACGCCCCTCAGGCTTGAGCTAAGGCGGATTGAGGCGAAAGGCCGCCAGTTCAAGATGGGTGTCCCGGCACGCAAGTGGAAAGACGAAAAGGACCCCCAAGAGCGGGAAGTGGATTTGTCGAGAGACTTCTATATCGGCAAGTATGAGGTTACCCAGGCCCAGTACGAGGCCGTCATGGGCGGCAATCCGAGCGTATGGAAGGATGACCCGAACCGGCCGGTCGAGAACATCTCCTGGGCGCAAGCCAATGAGTTCTGCAGGAGGCTGAGTCGCGACACGGGCTTTGGTGTTCGTCTCCCTACGGAAAAGGAATGGGAGTACGCATGTCGGGCTCAACGCGGAAAAGCAGGACCGGAAGGTAACTGGCCCCCTAACCAGGACTATTGTGGCGGCGATAAGGAAGACTTTCTCACAAGGCATGGCTGGTGCCGTATAGCCCATAAGTACCCTTCGACAGAGCAGAAGACCCGGCCGATTGGCACGTGCAGCCCGAATGGCTTCGGTCTGTACGACATGCACGGCAATGTGTGGGAGTGGTGCAGTGACGAATATGGTAAGGCCGGAGATGGCGAACGCGTGATTCGCGGAGGAGCGTATGATTCCAAGCCGGAAGAGTGTCGCTCTGCCTGGCGCGCAGGACGCGCGCCGGATTCGCCGGCGGGCAACATAGGATTCCGTGTCGTTGTGGATATCGCATCGAGTGGTGTCGAGAGCGGCGCAGAGTTTCCGGGCCAAGGCGATTAGTGTGTGTCAACCATCGTGACGGTTCTGCAAAGGAGTGTCGTTATGAACGTGAGATCCCTTCTGAAGGTGCTGGCTCTGGCGGGCCTGGCGGTTGTCTTCTGTGGTTGCGAGGAGGCGTTGTGTCCCACAGCCCAGCAGTATCGAGACCAGCAGAAGTTCAGGGAGGCGGTGGACAGCTACAGGGGCTGCCTGGAAGGCGAAAAGCCGAATTCCCAGCGGGCGCAGAGCCTCAGAGAGGAAATTGGCACAATCACGAGGCGGATCGTCGACCAGGAGCTGCCCAAGCTGGACGTGCCGACGTCGGCCACGCTGCCCGAGTACGATGAGGTGTTGAACCAACTCGAAGGGCTCAAAGCGTATGACGATCGTGAGGGCAGGGTGGCCAGTCGGATGGAGAAGTACTCCGACGCGCGACAACAGATCGCCGACGAGGTGCAGCAGTTGCTGCGTACGTCCTCCGAGCGGCAGGAGGCGAAGGACTGGAGTGGGGCCGTGCAGTCTGTTGACCGGGCTCTCGCGAAGCATCCACAAAGCGCCGATGCCACGACCCTGCGGGGCAAGATCATCGCCGAACGTGACACCGACTACAGCGACCGGATCAAGACGTTCTGCCGCGAGGAGAAATGGGGTGAGGCGGATGCTTTGCTGCAGAGCTTCAGGAACGAGCAACCGAGGCCGCAGGCCGATGTGATGGAGCCGGTGGTGAGCCTCGTGGCGAATGCCAAAGGAAACATCGTTCGCAAGCGAGCCGGCCAGGACATCGACGAGCAACGATACTTCCAGGCGTATATGCGCATCCAGGAAGCCGCGGCACAGGACGAATGCAAGGATCTGTTGGCCAGGATCGAGAGCGAAGGCTACAGTCACTATGCGAAGCTGGCCAGAGACATGCTCAACGATGTGCGGTACTTCCACGCCTACGTCGCGGCGGTCAAAGCCTCGATGCTGCCGATACCCGCGCGAACTGCCGAGGAGGACCCGGAAGCCGTCATTTTTGATCTGCACCGGCAGTGTTCCGATCTCGCCGATGACTCCATCCAGATGGAAATATGCATCGCCGCTTTCGATCCGCCGGCAGACGATCTGGCCGCCGGCAGACAGTTCGCCGACAGACTGGTCGGCTACTTGCGCCCTCATCTACCCTACGGCCTGAAGCTCGATGAGCGAAGGAAGGTTGAATATGCCGTGGTGGAAGAGAGCGACATGCGGGATCGGCTGCGACTGGTTGGGGTCAACTGGGCCGTGCAAGGCAACCTGGACATCAGCATCCTGCCAAGTCGAACCGAGACGAACGTTACTGCCTGGGCGCCGGTCACGCAGACGGTCGCCAATCCGCAGTATCAGGAGGATATCAACGCCCTGGTTAAGCAATTCGGGGCCGACAGCTCCAGGTGGCCTCGCCAGCCTCCGCGAACCGTTACGATGGAATTGACGCAGAAGGTCGAGTACAAGACCGGCGTCGCGCGACTGGAGGGGGAGATCTTCGTTTCCGCCAATATCTACTCCGCCGCGGACGGTGCGATCACGGACCAGAACGATTTCCGCGTGGCAAGGGACGTCAACGACACGTTCAGTGACGGCATGGAACAGGCGGGCATCAAGGCCGACCCGCTGGAGATGATCAGCGAGTTGGACTTCAGGCGGCAACTCGAGCAGGAAATCCTGCAGAAGATCACGGATTGGCTGCTGGAACGGTTCGGGCGGCGCCAGAAGGCGTTCTACGAGCAGGCCCAGAGCCACATCGAGCGCCGCGAGTGGGACGAGGCGGTGCGGGCCGCGGCTCAGGGCTACTTCTACTGCCTGAAAGACGACGTACCGGAGGATGACGAGTTGTTTGTCAAGCTGCGCCGGCTTGCCCTGTTCGATCTGACGGAGTCAACACCGGGCGCTCGAATTCCGACGCCGTAAGGCAGTCCGGGCGGTTGTTGGCAGGTCTTGCATTGTGGAGCTGCCCTCCGTCGTGTGGTCCGGCGCGCGTGTCGGCGCGGGCTTGCGCTGTCCGCAATTGACAAGAGCACAGGTTTCGGATAGAATTCAGGGGACGGGTGATTCCGCCGCGGCGAAAGTCGCATGGAGGCCGGCGATCGGGCGGATCGTCCATATCTCGTGTACTGGTGATGGAAAGGACCACTGCAATGCCCGGACCGAGGAAGGTCTCCATGCGCTTGGCCATCGCGACGGTGGTTGCTTTGTCCGGTGGCATCGGTACGGCGGACCTGATAAACGTCACTGAAGTGGAGCAGCAGGTCGG
>CBFDDG010000079.1:0-13040 GCA_965603505.1 uncultured Phycisphaerae bacterium
CGGCGGCCGACGACCCGAGAGTCGCCAACACGGTCACACCCATGCCAACAACAAGAGGCCACATCTTCATGGCATAGCGATCCATCAAGAGACACGCCATCATTTCTGTTGACCCAGCCTTGCAGGTGGGCTTCGCTCACCGTCGCCTACATCGAATCTCCCTTTGCGGCCCGTATCATACTCGGTCTCTTATGGTCTGTGAAGACGAAGAGAGCACGCTGCGTGCGATTAACGGTTGTCAACGGCCAAGGGGTCGTCGAGCAATCGGAGGGGAGACGGCAGCCGGAAGTGGCCTTACGAGGGACGCACGGCGATTACTTCTGATAGGCGCGTCTGAGACCGTTCAACATCGGGTAGTGCCTGGTGTCCAGGGTCTTCAACTCTGCATTTTCGCCATTTGGATGCGATTGCCCTCGACGAATCCGGAGCGGGCCTTGACTGGATGGGGGTTCCCGGTTAACACTGCCGGCCATGGCGATTACCCAGGACCAGTTCAAGGCGATCATTTCAGGCCGGCGCCGGGACTCCAGAGCACGCGGCACGAGGTCCCTGCTGCGTGTTGCCTCGCTCGGCTACGGCTCGGCCGTGTATATCCGGAATGCGTTGTACGATCATCACCTCCTCCGGGCCTGTCGTGCGAATGCCGTGGTTATCTGCGTCGGCAACCTGACGACCGGGGGCACCGGCAAAACGCCCCTGGTGGTGTGGTTATGCCGATTCTTGCTGGAAAGACAGCTCCGCTGCGCGATCCTGACGCGCGGCTACAAGACGCACAGCGGCGAGCTGTCCGACGAGCCTGCCCTCCTCGCCGTGGAATGTCCCGACGTACCGGTGATTGTCAATCCGGACCGTGTGGCCGGCGCCGCCGAGGCCATCCGCAGCCACGGCGCGCAGGTCCTCATCATGGACGATGGATTCCAGCATCGCCGCCTGGCCCGGGACCTGGACATTGTCACGATCGACGCGACACGGCCGTTTGGCTACGGGAAACTCCTGCCGGCGGGCCTGTTGCGAGAGCCTGTGGCCGGTTTGAGCCGGGCGCATGCCGTGGTCCTGACCCGCTGCGATCACGTGCCCGACGACGCCCTGCAACGAATCGAGGAAGCGGTCCAGAAGATCAACGACGAGTTGGTCATAGTCCGATCCATCCACGCGCCCGTTGGGATCGAAACCGATCAGGGAGCAGAAATCGACCTCGATGCGATCAAGGGCAAGAAAGTCTTCGCCTTCTGCGGCCTGGGGAACCCTCAGGCCTTTTTCCGGACCCTCGAATCTGTGGGAGCCGTGCTGGTCGGGTCGAGAACCTTCGACGACCATTATGGGTATACTAAGCAGGATCTGAGTGATATCCGGCGCCAGGCCGGCGAGCGACAAGCCGGGCTCGTCTTGACCACGCACAAGGACTGGACGAAAATTACCCGGCTGGCCGTCCCGGCGGACCGTCCGCCTCTGGCGTATTTAGCCGTCGAGTTGCAGATCATGGCGGGGGCGGTCCCATTGACGGCCTTGATTGACCGGGTCCTCGGCGGTACAATGACACATTTGTAGAATTCCGGGAGCCGGCCGACATCTGGCCGCCGAACATGTACGAACGTTTGCTCAAGACGATAGGAAACCTTGGCGCGCCGAAGATCCTCCTTGCGGGCGACTTCATGCTCGATGTCTACGTGTATGGCGACGCGGTGCGAATCAGTCCGGAAGCGCCCGTGCCGATCCTGAAAGTGACGCAGAGCGAGTCTCGCTGCGGCGGAGCAGCTTCGGTGGCCGCCGAGCTGGCTGTGCTGGGAGCCGTGCCCATCTGCATCGGCGTTACCGGCGCCGATGCTGACGGCCGTCTGCTCAGGGAGAAGCTGACCGAGGTCGGGGCGGATGTGTCAGGCCTGCACGAGGCGGCGGACCGTCCCACGACGACCAAGCAAAGGCTCATCGGCCTGGCGCAGCATCGTCACAAGCAGCAGCTCATGCGGATCGATCGGGAGTGCGTCGATCCGCTGCCTCGCGATATGCACGACCGAATCCTGCAAGAATACCGGGAACGCCTTGAGCAGGCGGATATCGTTTGCCTTCAGGACTATGGAAAAGGACTTCTGGACGATGCCGTGTGCGGGGAGATGATCCGGCTCGCAACGGAGGCGGGACGGAGGGTCCTTGTCGACCCGATCGTTAGTCCCGACTATGCCAAGTATGCAGGCGCCACGGTTCTGACGCCGAACCGTTGTGAAGCGTCGACCGCCGCTGGCTTGCCGATACGCAATGAGGCGGATGCGGCGAAGGCCGCCCGGCACCTGCGGCAGACGCTCGGTCTGGAGGCCGTCGTCATTACCCTGGACAAAGAAGGGGCGTATGTCTGCGCCGGGGATCTCGAGACCATGGTCCCGGCCAAGCCGCGTCACGTCTATGACGTGACGGGGGCCGGTGATATCGTGCTGGCGACGCTCGCCGTCAGCCTCGCGGCCGACGGCGATTACCTGACGGCCGTCCATCAAGCCAACATCGCCGGTGGCATCGAGGTCGAGAAGTTCGGGGCCACCTCCGTGAGCGTTTCCGAGATCGTCCACGAAATCGCGGATCAGTTCGGTATTCGCAGCACGAAGCTCCATTCCCTCGACTTCCTGACCCGGGAGCTCGACGCGAGGCGCAGCCGGGGGCAGAGCATCGTCTTCACCAACGGTTGCTTCGACGTGATCCACCGGGGGCACATCGAATACTTGCGGTTCTGCAAGGCTCAGGGTGACATCGTTGTGGTCGGTCTCAACAGCGACCGCTCCGTCCGCGAGCTCAAGGGGCCCGAGCGGCCCGTCAATAACCAGCACGACCGCGCCGCCGTGCTCTCCGGCCTCGAAACGGTGGATTTCATCACGATCTTCGACGATCCCAGCGTGCTGAGCCTCGTCAAGAACGTCAGGCCTGATGTCCTGGTCAAGGGCGCGGACTGGGGCGGCAAGGAAGGCGTGGTCGGTTGGGATTTCGTGGAATCGTACGGCGGCAAGGTGATGCTCGCACCCCTCGTGCAGGGCAAGAGCTCGACCGCCACGATAGAGAAGATCAAGACTCTGCAGGCAGGCACGTCATGAGCGCGATCGATCGCGAGAGAATCACGGAGGCCATTGAGACGCACAAACAGATGGTGGCGGCATTCGAGATGTCAGCCATGGAGACTCTCGTGGCGATGGCGGAGCTGATCGAGCAGTCGTTGAAGGAAGGCGGGACATTGTATCTGTGCGGCAACGGGGGCTCGGCGGCCGATGCCCAGCACATCGCCGGGGAATTCGTCGGGCGATTCCGGGCCGAGCGGCGGCCTCTGCCGGCCGTGGCGCTGTCCACCGACACGTCCGTGCTGACCTGTATCGCCAACGATTACGACTACGAGAGCGTCTTCGCCCGGCAGGTCGAAGCCCTTGTCGGATCGGGGGACGTCCTGTGGGCGTTCTCCACCAGCGGCCGTTCGCCGAACGTTATCAAGGCCGCAGAAACGGCAAAGGGCAAAGGGGCCCGCGTGATGGCCTTCACGGGCCGGACGAACAGCAGGCTCGAATCGCTGGCGGACCTGTGTTTCTGTGCGGACGCGGCGCTGACGGCCCGCAGCCAGGAGATCCATCAACTGGCGTATCATATAATCTGCGATCTCGTGGAGCAGAGTCTCCGCGAGTGACGCGACAGGTGCAGGATGCTATGCCGAATACGGCGGTCTTTTTCGATCGGGATGGAACGCTGATCCACGACCCGGGCTATCTCAACCACCCCGACCAGGTGCGGTTGCTGGACGGGGCGGCCGAGGCGCTAAGGGAATTGCAGCGTCTCGGCTGCAAGACGGTCGTCGTCTCGAACCAGTCGGGCGTGGCCAGAGGGATCGTGACGGAGGAGATGCTCGGGAAGATTCACGAGCGGCTCCGCGAGCTGCTCGCCGCCCAGGGGGCGTCCCTCAATGGGATCTACTACTGTCCCTACCATCCGGACGGGGTGATCCCGAAGTATCACAAGGAGAGCGACTGGCGAAAGCCGAAGCCGGGCATGCTCCTGGCGGCGGCGCAGGAAATGGAGATTGATTTGACACGGTCCTGGATGATCGGGGACAATGACCGCGACATGGAGGCAGGCCGCAGCGCCGGATGCCGGACGATCCTGATCCGCTCGACCCGTTCCGAGTTCGGTTCTCCCGACAAGAGCAGGCCGGACCATATTGCCGTGAATATGAGTGAAGCCGTCAACATCATTAAGAAGCAGCATCGCTCCCTTCAGGAGAGCCGTTCGACACCCGTGTTCGCAGCCGCTGACGAAGAGGCTCTGGCTGCGAAATCCGCCGCGATATTGTCGATGGTGGGGGAAGATCCCATGGACGATCCGGAATCTCGCGCCGACGCGCCGTTCGCAGAGCCGGTCGCGGCCCACACGCGAACCGAGCAGCTCCTGGCACAGATCCTCGAACAGTTGAGGCGAATGCAGAAGAACGAGATGTTTGGCGAGTTCTCTCTGCTGCGACTGCTGGCGGGAATCGTGCAGGTCTTTGTTCCGTTCTGTCTGTTGCTGGCGTTGTGGTTCCTGATGGGTCCGAATCGGCAGGATCAGAATGTCTTCGTGGCGCTCGGTTTTGCGGTCGCGTTGCAGTTGATGGCGCTGACGTTCTACATCATGAACGGTCTGCGATGAGTCTCGGCGGCGCCTCCGACGGTCGCTCAGAAATGAAGAAAAGGCAGCGGCGGATACGGCCGCACGACGAATATAGATCATGACGTCGAAGCTTGCGAATATTCAGGTGTTGGCCGTTCGCTGCCCGAACTGGGTGGGGGACATCGTCATGGCTACGCCTGTATTCGACTGCCTGCGGCGAAATCTGCCCGAGGCACGGATCGTCGCCGTGATGAAGAGCAGCGCGCAGGGCATCGTTCGAGACGGGCCCTGGTTTGACGACTTCGTGGACGGAAACGACAAGACCTGGGCCGGCTTTTGGCGGATGCGGAAGCAGCTTCAGGACATCGCGCCGGATGCGGCCATCCTCCTGACGAACTCCGTGCGATCTGCGCTGACCATGCGATTGAGCGGCGTCCGGCAGATTTACGGTCACCGGCGCGAATGGCGCGACCTGCTGCTGACGGGCGGCCCGACGGCCCATCCCAACGGGGAAAACGTCCCGATCCCGATGGGGGAATACTATCTCGAAATCTGTCGATGGCTCGGCTTGGAATTGCCGGAGCAGCCGAAGCCCACCCTGTTCGTCGGCGAAGAGCTTCAGCGGCGAGGCGATACGCTCCTGGCTGAATATGGCATTGTCGAGAGTGATTTCCTCATCGGCTTCAATCCCGGCGCGAGTTTCGGATCGTCGAAGTGCTGGCCTGCCAAGTATTTCGCGGAGCTGGCGCAATTATGCCGCGAGAAGCTCGATGCGAAGATCATGCTGCTTTCGGGGCCGGGCGAAGAGGAGATCGTTCAGGCCATCCTGGACGGGACGAGGGCGGACATCATCGATACGGGCCCGGACCGGGTCGATTTGGAGCTCCTGAAGCCGCTCGTGAAACGGTGCAACCTGCTGATCACGAACGATACGGGCCCGCGTCACTATGCAGTGGCGTTCGATGTCCCCGTAGTGGTGATCATGGGGCCGACGGACCCTCGCTGGACGGGGGCGAACCTGGAACGGACGATCGTCGTACGAAAAGAGCTTGACTGTTCGCCCTGTCATAAGAAAGTATGTCCGAGGCAACATGAGTGTATGAGAGAAATCCGGCCGGCCGAGGTCTTCGCGGCGGCCGAGCGACTTGTCAGCGTGCGCAGGTAATATGGACCCGTCGATCTATCAAAAGAAATGGCATAAGCTCAGAGACGGCAAGGCCGACCCGGAGGAGCTGCATCACCTCTCCCGACAGGTCGCCTTTTCCTTCATCGACAAGTACTTCCAAAGCGGCACGTACGTGGCCGACTACATCGACCTGCTGTGCGAGATGGGGACGTTTCATTCGCGGGAAGAATGGAATCACATCGCCTCTTCCGCCTTGTTCGAGGTCGTTGTGGAGAAGCTCTGCGACGACTTCGAGGACCTTCCGGTCGAGGTGTACAGCCGGGTGATGTGCCAGGTGATTTCGTACTGCCGGACCGTCCCCGCCGGCAAAGGGCTCGATGCGCGATTGAGTGACTTCGGCATAGCGTCGTTCGAACGATTGTACAAGCGGGCCATCGGCACACACGCCCGCGACTGCCGCTACCGCGTGGGCCAAGCCCCTGGTCGCATCATTCTCCTCTCGCGGGTGACGCTCGGTGCAGATGTTGCTATCGTCAGCGTGATCATCCAGCGCCTGCGACGGCTCTTTCCCGAGGCCGATTTCGTTGTGATCGGCAGCCGGAAATTGCACGGCCTGTTCGGGGGCCATCCGGAGATACGGATTCGGGAGTTGAGTTACGCCCGTCGCGGCGGACTGTTCGAGCGTTTCGCGGGCTGGCGCGCCACCCTGGACATTCTGCGAGAGGAATTCGCCGAGGCCGGGGAGGGGCATTGCCTGGTCATCGATCCGGATTCCCGGATCTCGCAGCTTGGCGTGCTGCCGATGATGCACACGGACAACTATCTGTTCTTCAACACGCGGGACCATACCCTGACCTCCAACGGGCGATGCATGGCGGAATGGACGAACGACTGGGTGAACGCGGTTTTCGACGAGTCGGAATTTGCGTATCCGGCCATTTGGGTGCCGCCGCCGATTCTGAAAGCGGCTCAGATGAAAATGGACTCGCTTCGGGCCGCGGGAGCGCGCCACGTCATCACGATGAATTTCGGGGTCGGCCAAAACCCGAGGAAACGCGTGGGACTGGAGTTTGAAAAGCGGTTGCTGCGAACGCTCGTGGCGATTCCCGGCACCGTGGTGGTTCTGGACCGAGGATTCGGGGCCGACGAGGAGGAGCGTTCGGCCTTGCTGTTGGCGCACGCACAGAGTTGCGGCGTCCCAAGTGCCGAGACGACTTTTGCCGCAGAAGAGATGCCGGGGCTATCGCACGGCCTTGTCGCCATCGAGTGTGGCATCGGAGAGATGGCGGCACTGATCGCCCATAGCGACGAGTACATCGGCTACGACTCGGCGTGCCAGCACATCGCGGCGGCGGCGCGCACCCCGACACTCACCATCTTCGCCGGCAGCAACAACAGGGATTTTGTCCGGCGCTGGAGCGCCTGCGGCGAGACCGATTGCCGGATCGTGCACGTCAACACGCTGACCGATCCGGAGCACACCGATATCAATGAGGTGATCGCGCGCATCATGCAGGAGCGGGCCCAGCGACCGCCGAGACCAGCGCGGCCGCACATTCAGGAGATCCGTGCCGCGCGGACCACCGATCCATCCGTGCCGAAGACGACGAGGCAATAGGAGCGGCTTGCCGCAGCCGATGGCGATGAAAGTCCTCTTTTTATATCCTTCGACGGATAGCCAGGTCGGCTTCAGCTACGGCATCGCCCACATGGCGGCGATGCTCAGACGGGCCGGGCACGAGGTCGGCTTCTGGCAGCTCTGTGAGGAGCTTGAGCCGCTGCCGACGGAACCGCAATTCGTGCAACGCATTGCACGCGAAAACCCCGATATTCTTGCTTTCTCCGTTGTGACGAACCAGTGGGCCTATACCCAGGCTCTCGCGAAATGGGCCAGACCGAAGTTCTCCATCCCGTTCGTCATCGGCGGCGTCCATACTCTGTCGAACGCCGAAGAGATTCTCAAAACGGGCCTGTTCGACTATGTCTTCCGGGGCGAGTGCGAGGACGCGTTCCTCGAATTCGTAAACAAGCTGGCGGAAGGCCAGGGCGTTGAAGCGGTGCCGAACCTTGCGTACCGCGGTGACGGTGAAATCCGGATCAATCCCGTCGGCCGGCTGCCGGAGCTTACGGCACTGCCGCTGAAGGATTACGAGAGCATGGACTTCCAGCGGCTCATCGACGCCAAGAACGGGTGGGTCGGCCTGATGGCCTCGCGCGGCTGTCCGTTCTCGTGCACGTACTGCTTCAACCACGTGATGGTCCAGACGTATAGAACGGACCTGCGATGCAGCTTCAAAGACCTCAACTACATCCGACGATTCAGCGTCGGCCAGATGATTGAAGAGATCGAGTACCTGCTGAAGAACTACCGCAACATCCGGATGTTCATCTTCGACGACGACCTGTTCACGTTCGACAAGGCATACGTGAGAGAGTTCTGTCAGGCCTATCGTAAGGTGACGGAGCTTCCGTTTGTCGTCAATGCCCACGTGGGGTTCTTCGATGATGAATGCGCGGGCTACCTGGCGGAGGCGAACTGCCGGATCGTCAAGTTCGGCGTCGAGTCGGGCAGCCCGAAAATCCGCCGGACCATCCTGAACCGGCACATGAGCAACGAGAGCATCGTCGAGGCGATCACCGCGGTGGAACGGCACGGCATGCATAGCTCGGTGTTCATCATCATCGGTTTCCCGCACGAGGGGCGCGAGGACGTTTTCGATACGATCCGGCTGCTTGGGCGGGCCCGGCCCGGCCGGTTCCGCTGGACCTACTTCTTTCCCTTCCCCGGCACCCGCGCCCACGAGATCAGCACCGAGGGCGGCTTCATCGATCTCGACAAGATGGAGCGGCTCAAGAACTTCACCGACGAATCCTGCCTCGAATTCGGCCCGGAGCACAACTTCCTGCTCAAGAAGGTCGGTCTGATGATGCCCTGGTTCGTGAACGCGTGGTCCGATCTGCCGACGGCGGAGTTCTACAAGGACAAGGTCGAGGATATCCTGCGAATGGACGAGGCCGAATGGCAGCGGGCGGCCCCGTATCTGCGCGAGCGCGATGCCGAGTACTCCCGGCGCTTCTGCGAGCAGGGTCTGTCCCATTATGCGGTCAAGTACAATCGGTTCATGGGTGTCATCTCGGATTACTTCGTGAACGAGCCATGACGGCAACGCCTCCACAACAAGCGATCCAACTCACGGGCGAGTCCCCCTCGTTTCTGGTGGCCGAGCCGTTCAGGGATGCGCTCGCCCGGTTGGGCCTTACGTCGCTCGATGCCGTGTTCGCATTCGATTCCGCCCGCGACCTGGCCAAGCCGAGCATCGGCCGCTTTCGTCGAAGGTCGCAGTTCGAGGTTGTGCCCGCCGGCGTTGCGCAGCCGGTCAAGGTCTTCCTGAAACGGTACGACCGCCCGCCGGTTCTGCAGCAGCTCCGAAACTGGCTGTCCCACCACCGGCGAAGCAGCTTCGCATTCATGGAACGTGAGACAGCCGATCAGCTCAGGAGCGCGGGCATCAACACGCCGCGCGCCGTCGCCTGTGGTGAACGATGGGCAAGCCTGCTCGAGCGCAAGAGCTTTCTGATGACGGAAGAGATCCGCGATTCAGAATCTCTCGAACGCAAGCTGCCGCCGTGCTTCGATGGCCCCGCGACATCGCCGAGGCGGGAGTGGATCCGCCGATTAGCCGCGTTCATCAGACGCTTCCACCAGACCGGCTACCGCCACCGCGACCTCTACCTCTCCCATATCTTCTGCTCCGACACCGGCGAATTCACCCTCATCGATCTGGCCAGGACCAGCCGGCCCATCTTGCAGCGGCGGTTCCAGATCAAGGATATTGCACAGCTCCACTATTCGGCCCCGGCGGTCTCCTTCTCCCGGACCGACCGTCTACGCTTCTATCGGACGTACGCCGGCCGACCCAGACTCTCGGCCCGGGACAAAGTTTTCATTCGCCACGTCCTGCGGAAAGCGGCTACAATGGCGCGACACAGCAGGAAACATGGAGTTCCGATCCCTTTTCTCGAATGCTGAATGGTCAAGAAGGTCGCCATCATCATCGAACGGGCCAACATCACTCTCGGGGGCGCCGAGCGCTCCATGTTCGAAGTGGCCCGGGCCCTGTCGGCCCTCGGGGTTCAGGTCGATCTCCTGGCCGGCAAGGGCAGGACCCGCGTCCGACACATCCATGTCCTGTGCGAGGATGCCTTGGGCAAGCGTGTCAGTCTGGCGCGTTTCGGCGAGGCCCTGAGGCGGCACTTCGCGCAGCACGATTACGACATCATCCACAGCACGCTGCCGTTCGACTTCGCCGACCTCTACCAGCCGCGAGGCGGCACGTACGCCGAGGCCATCGTGCGTAACGTGGCCAGTTACCCGTCTCCGGCCGCCCGCTTCTACAAGCGCATGACCGCCTTTGGGAATCGCCGGCGGGCGGAATTGCTTCGCGCCGAGCGCGGGCTCTGCCGGGGCTCCAGGGGGCCGGTCATAGCGGCCCTGTCGCGGTATGTACTCGATCAACTTCGGCAGCACTATGCGACCGATCCCGAACGCATCGTGCTTACGCTTAACGGCGTCAAGATCAACCGGCGCGTCGATGCGACCACTGCCGACCGGCTTCGCGCGCAGATTCTCACGGAGTTGGGCATCGCGGAGGGCGAGAATCCCGTCCTGTTCCTCTTTGTCGCCCACAACTTCCGCCTCAAGGGACTGGACCGGCTGATCGAGGCGCTCCATAACGTCGAGCCACGGCAGACAGAGCGTTCGGCCTGTCTGATCGTCGTGGGGGGCGGCAGGAGCCGTCGCTACCGGCAGCTCGCAAAACGCCTCGCTATGGGCAATCGCATCATCTTCCTCGGTCCGATCCGGCGGATTCAGAACGCCCTGTCGATCGCGGACGTCGGGATTCTGCCGACATTCTATGACCCGTCCAGCCGATTCATTCTGGAGGCGCTCGCGGCGGGAAAACCCGTGATCACGACCCGTTTCAACGGCGCGACGGACCATTTCACCGACGGCCGGCACGGCAAGGTAATCGACTCGCCGGATGATATCCGCACCCTGGCCGAAGCCATCCGCCATTTCACGGCGACGGCCAACATTCGTCGGGCATCCGAGGCCATTGTCGAGGACCGGCTTTCCGAGAACGTTTCCATCCGCCGGGTCGCCCGAGAGCTGCTCGGCATCTATGAGTCCATTGGCGAAAGGAAGAAGCGATCGTGATATACGGAGTCTTCGCCGTTGCCATCCCCGTTGCCTATCTGCTCGGCTCCGTACCGTTCGGGTTCGTCATTGCCCGGGCGCACGGCAAGGACCTGCGCACCATCGGCTCCGGCAACATCGGCGCGACGAATCTCGCTCGGGCCGTCGGCCGCAAGTGGGGCTATGTCTGCTTCGCCCTCGACGTGCTCAAAGGCTTCGTTCCGATGATGGTGGTCGGTGCCATTGTCGACACGGGGGACGAGTCTTCTGTTTTCGCGCTGTGGCTGGCGGTCGGAATCGCGGCCATCGTCGGACACGTCTTTTCCATCTTCCTGAGGTTCAAGGGCGGCAAAGGGGTCGCGACCAGTTTCGGCGTCGCGTTGGGACTGTGGCCGTACTTCACCGTTTGCGCCCTGATCGCCCTGACCGTCTGGCTGGCTGTCGTCCTGATCTGGCGTTATGTCTCGCTCGCGTCGATCTGCGCGTCGGTAGTCTTCCCCATCGTCTTGCTCCTCGGGATTCTCGGCATCTCAAGCTGGCGCTCGTCCAACTTGTGGCCCCTCCTGATCGCCGCGATCGCCATCCCCGTGTTGGTGATCGTACGTCACCGCGAGAACATTCGAAGGTTGCTCGCGGGAACGGAGAGCAAGATTCGCAGCAAGAAACACAGCACCGAGGGCGCAGGCCACGGCGACAGATAGCCTCCGAGCACACAGGCCGACCAACTCCTCGCTCATACCGACGCGGCAACCTCCTTCGGGATTTCCGCGATTGCTTTTCGCACACGCTCGGGGGTCATCGGCAATCGGAAGACCCGGGCGCCGACGGCGTCGTGGATGGCGTTGGCGATGACGGCTCCCACGCAGATAATGGCCGGCTCGCCGCCGCCCTGGGCGGGCTCGTTCGGGAGGTCGAGAAGCACCGTCTCGATCTTCGGCAGCGAGGAGAATCGGGGCAGCTCGTACGTATCGAAGTTGCGGTCGAGGATCATGCCGCCTTTGAAATGCACGTCCTCGGTCAGAGCGTAGCCCAATCCCATCGTGATGCAGCCTTCCACCTGAATCGTGGCGCCCTGAGGATTGATCACCAGGCCCATGTCCTGGGCGCAGACCACGCGTTTGACGCGAACGCGTCCCGTTCGCTGATCGACGTCCACCTCGGCAATCTCGGCGACGTACGTGCCGGAATCCGTGCCGCAGGCCACGCCCAGACCCCGGCCGCTGGGGGTGGGCGAAGACTTCCAACCGAATCTCTCGGCGGCGGCTTTCAGGACTCGGAGCATTCGCTCATCGCGTGAATTCTTCAGGCGAAATTCCACCGGGTCCATCTTTGCTTTTGCGGCCATGATATCGATCTGGGACTCGCGGGCGAAGGTGTTGGTGTTGTTGGCCGGGGCGCGCCAGGCGCCCGTGGCGAAGGGATGCGGACTCGGTCCGCCGCCGAAACCACCGCCCACGCTCATTGTACGGTGGTGCGGAATGTCGTAAAAGTGGGCGGCGCCGCGGCTTCCGGCATAGTAGACCTTGTAATCCCAGAGCACGGCTTTGCCGTCCCCGGTGACGCCGGATTTGATCTTGACCACGGCCGCCGGGCGAAAGCTGTCGTGGAAGAATTCCTCCTCCCGGCTCCACGCCACCTGCACGGGCTTGCCCGTCGCCTTCGAGAGCCGGGCCGCCTCGACTGCCTGTTGGCCGGGGCTCTTACCGCCGAAGCCGCCTCCCACAAAAGGTGGGATCACCCGCACGTTGTCGGCGCCAAAGCCGAGGGCTTCGGCGATCCGGTCTTTGGTCGGGAAGGGCGTCTGCGTGGATATCCAGACGGTGACTTTGTCGCCCTCGACATAGGCCAGGGCCGTGTGGGTTTCAATGGGCGCGTGGGCCTTATACCCGTCAATGTAGGTTTGCTCGACCAGGATCTCCGCCTGTTTCTGCCCTTCATCGAGTTGGCCGCCCTCGGCGACGGTGTTCTCTCTTCCCGCGCTGCGGAGCAGGTGGTCGAAGATCGT
The DNA here is from genome assembly GCA_965603505.1 of uncultured Phycisphaerae bacterium. Taxonomy (GTDB): domain Bacteria; phylum Planctomycetota; class Phycisphaerae; order Sedimentisphaerales; family Anaerobacaceae; genus PLanc-01. The sequence goes on from CBFDDG010000079.1 coordinate 12,937, forward strand.
CTCGTCGTCCACGCTCGCCGGCGGCACGTCGAATTCAGAATCGATCTTCGACAGGGCTTCCGCCGCCTGATCGGGGTTCTTATGCAGCACCGCGATCAAGTCGC
>CBFDDG010000080.1:0-12913 GCA_965603505.1 uncultured Phycisphaerae bacterium
GTATTGTAAGAATTTAAAGCTCTACAAGTGTCCGACCGGTATCCGGGGCGAAATGCGCACCTACTCCATCGTCAGTTCCATGAACACGAATATAGGATCGAGTGAAAAAGGAAAGGTATTCAAGAACCGAAACCAGATTCGTAGGCCGGGTGAGAGGATCCTTTTTGTGGACGAAGGCAAGATTAGCAACCATGCCTATAATGTTCATTACGACATACCGAGTTGGAAGGATCTCCCGCCTCTGCGGCACGGCAATGGCACTAACTTTTCTTATGTGGACGGGCATGGTGAGTACTGGAAGTGGACTGATTCGCGCACCATCGCGTACGCGAATCAAGATGGAACGGTTCCTGGCCTGCAAAAGGGTAACCCGGATCTAGTCCGTGTTCAGAAAGCGATGTGGGGCAGCAAGTTAGGTTACGTTCCCCAAAATATCCCGTAGTCGTCTCCGATGGACTTATAGCAAAAAAATCTGTTTGATGTTTATTATGGAAGGAGGATTGTTATGTCTAAGAAACTGATTTTATTGTCATTCTTTTTTGTGGTGCTTGGACTGGCCCTGAGCGTCCCGGCCGGGGCGGCGCAGTTCTTGGTCGAGCATTTTAATTACGCCAACGGAACGGACCTCAACGGCCAGGTCGCAGGCCAGGGAGGGTGGGTTACCGACGGTACCAACTATATGGTATTGAATGACGACGGATTAGGAGATGGCGGCACGAGTTCGCTTCAGTACGTCGGCTTGACAGATTCCCAAGGTGGGCGATTAATACCGGCCGGCGACTGCGATTACATTTTATCAACGCCGGTGGTCGGTGAAGGGAATGCCCTTTACTTGTCTCTCCTTCTCAAGCCCACGGTAATTGCCACCAGCTACTTCACGATGTTCGCAACGGATGGCTCGGCCAACGGCTCGCTCGGCAGATTGACCGGCCGGGAATCCGGAGGTCAACAGGAATTGGGTGTTAGGTTGCGAAAAAGTAATGATGATGGTTGGTCGGGCAAAGCGGTTGCCCTGGGAGAAACCGCCCTGGTGGTCATTAAGCTTACCATGGTTCCAGGGCCGGATAATGACACCATGGAATTATGGGTGAACCCGACGGTCGGGACGCCCGAACCCCCGGCTGATGTGGGGCCATTGGGGGGGCAAGCGGGCAACGATGTGAACCCGGAGCGGGGAATCCAGGGATTTCGGTTCCGTTCTTCGGGTGCGAAGGAGGTGGATGAGATAAGATTCGGGACGACGTGGGACGACGTGATCGGATCGGTCGGCGGCGCGGAAGCCGCCTCTGCGCCGAGTCCCGGTAATGGAGCAGAGGATGTGCTCCGGGACGTGGTGCTTAGCTGGAAGTCGGGAGGAGTATCCGTCCCGACAAACGGACACAAACTCTTCTTGAGTGATAACTTCAATGATGTCAACGACGGCATCGGCGGCATCATCCTGGACACCAATGAGTATATCCCTGACCAGCTCCTGGATTATGGTGCCACCTACTACTGGCGGGTTGATGAGGCTAATGAGACCGGGTGGAATACCGGCAATATCTGGAGCTTTCAGGTCGAGCCCTTTGGCCGGCCAATTCCGGGTGACTCTATCACAGTGGCTGCCGACAGCAATGATGCAGGACAGGGGCCGGAGAATACCATTAACGGATCTGGGTTGACCGAGGACGACCTGCACGGCACCGAGCTGACAACCATGTGGCTCAGCGCCCCTGGAGGATTGGGCTCGGCCTGGATCCAGTACAGCTTCGACAAGGTCTATGCCCTCCATGAGTTGCACGTGTGGAATTACAACGGAGAGGGGCTGAACACCATGTATGGTTTCCGGGAGGTAACCATCGAGTACTCAGCCGATGGTGTCACCTGGACGCCGCTGGAGAATGTCCCCGAATTCGCCCAGGCGCCCGGCACGGCCGATTATGCACCGGCTATCGTGATTGACTTCAAGGGTGTGATCGCCAGTCAGGTCCGGATTACGGCGCTGAGTAACTGGAGCCCGGGCGGCGTTTTTGACCAGTACGGCCTCAGTGAGGTGCGCTTCTTATATGTACCCATGTTCGCACGCCTACCTCAACCGCTGCCCGGACAAACAGTAAACCTGGATGTGACCCTGACCTGGCGCGCTGGGCGCGAAGCAGCGCTCCATGACGTCTATGTGGGGACCGATCCGAATGCTCTGCCGTTAGTGGATACCATCAGCGAGAACAGCTTTAATACTCTCCCCCTGGATCTGCAATTGGACCAGACCTATTACTGGAAGATCGATGAGGTCAACGATTCCGACGTGCCCGGCTTCTGGGAAGGAGACATCTGGCAGTTTTCCACGCTGGAGTACCTTGTCGTCGATGACTTCGAAAGCTACACAGACAATTTTGAGGCCGGTGAGGCAATCTGGCAGGCATGGATCGACGGCCTGGAGGACCCGCAGAACGGGGGCTCACAGGTCGGCTATGGTGAGGCGCCGTTTGCTGAGCGGAGCATCATCCACGGCGGCAGACAGTCCATGCCACTGTCATACGACAATTCGCAAGCCGCGGCATATTCCTTGGCGGAACGGACCTTTGACCCGCCACAGAACTGGGGCCGAGCCGGCATCCAAGGGCTGGTGCTCTACTTCTACGGTCATTCAGAGAATGCGCCTGCTCAGTTATATGTGAAGGTTAATAACACCCGAGTACTTTACGACGGGGATATGGAGGCCCTACAGCGTATGTCTTGGCAGAAGTGGTATATTCCCCTGGCCGATCACCTGTCGAGTAACGAATTGGCCCAAGTGAAGTCCTTGACGATCGGGGTTGAGGGTAGCGGTGGGGGGATACTCCTGGTTGATGACATCTTTCTGACCGCTGACAGTCGCAATTTGATTACCCCGGTCGAGCCGACTCCGGACAGCCTGGTGACGCACTACGCCTTTGATGGCGACACTCTTGATAGTACCGGAGCACACCCGGCTACAGCGATGGGTTTCGCGACCTTTGAAACAGGAAAAGTAGGCCAGGCCATCAGCCTCGCGGGTGTATTCGGCGACTATCTGGAGATCTCCGGGTATAAGGGGATCCTGGGTAGCAGTGCGATTACGGTGACGGCCTGGATCAATACCAGCGCGACTGAGACGGGTACCATCATTGGCTGGGGTCCCGCCGCTCCGGACGGAGGCCGGTTTGGCTTCCGCGTGGATGATAATCGTATTCGTTGTGAGTTCAGCGGCGGGAACGTGCAGGGCACTACCACGGTTAATCACGGGGGCTGGCAACATGTGGCCGTAACGGTAAAGGCGAACACGGCCATCTCCTATCCGGATGTCACCCTGTGGGTAGATGGTGTGGACGACACCGAGCCCAGCACTGATGAGACCATTATCAATATCCTGGCCGACGACACGCAGGATGCGCGGATCGGCAGCCGGCCGTCTGCGGAAGACCGCTGGTTCGGCGGCCTGATCGACGAGCTGTATATCTACGATCGCGTCTTAACGGCGGAAGAAATAGCCGGGGCCGCCGGTCGTAGCGTCCCCTTTGACCAGTAAATCGTGGCTAAGGAGTGTTAGAGTGCCTTATTCAGATGATCCTCCTGCTGAATGGAGGATCATCTACTTTCTATAACTTCCTGAGGAGTATGCTATGGCTTCCAAGAAGAAGAGGACCATCGTTGGCTATCCCCTGACACCCGACATTCTCGGTGAACTCGGTGCCTTGGGGCCCATTTCTGCTACACATTTTTCACCTGCCGGCAACTGGACCAACGTTTACCGGATATGGGCGTGTCATGGTTATCGCGAAAGCGGTAACGAGGATAAGGGCACCTTGAAGATCGAACGTTTGCCGTCTTCATCAGAGGGCACTTTCACACTGAAGGTAACCCAAAAGATCAATAACGACAGAGATCTCGTGCACGGGTTGGATGCACAGATAATTTGTCGTAATGATACGCTGGCAACTCCCGTTCAATGGCAGATCCAAAGCAAGTTCTTTGATCCAACGGGTGTAACCGTTCGAGATCTCAATACAGAGCAGAGCGGAAGGATCAGAGGCAACACGGTCGAGATCGTAACCAAGGGGAATACACGCCAGTATAAGATCTCGCGTCCGTTAACCGGAGATTGGTGTCTACTGGAGGCTGTTCAAAGAATGCCATGGAAAAACGCGGCCCCCATCGAGATGGATATTCTAAAGGAAATGGCGCTGTTACAAAAGGACCATCAGGTGGTCTATGGCAAGAAGGGAACCTTTACCATCGGTGGTAAACCGGTTGATCTATACCACTTTCAACAATTGGGCAGAGGTATGCTCCCCTATGATTATTGGCTTGACAGTCATCATCGATTGCAGGTCTTTGTGACTCTGAGTATTGCCTATATCCGTGATGAATTAGCTGAGCAGGAGATGGCTTAAGATATTTTCTACGCGATGAATTCGCCAATATGAGGATAACCGCTATGAGGCAAAACAACGCACCATCCAATTCCCTGAATCGACGTGATTTCCTGCGCGTAGCGAGCAGTACATCACTCATGTTAGCGGGAACTGGATTTCCCACCATCGCCGCGGCGAAAACGAAATCACAGCCGAACATTCTCATTATCCTTACCGACCAACAGCATATTGACACCATTGCAGCGGGAGGCTGCCGGCACGTGGTGACACCCGCCATGGACGCTCTCTTGCAGCACGGTGTGAGCTTTACCCAATCCTATTCCACCAATCCGGTGTGTAGTCCGGCAAGAAGTTCGATCTTCACCGGCCGCATGACAACAGAGACCGGGGTGGTTGTAAATGGCAAGCACATACGTAAAGACATCCCTAATCTCGGCCAGTGGTTTTCCGAGACATCCGCCTACGAGACGATTTATGCCGGCAAATGGCATCTTCCCCGTACGCACCAACTTGAGATTGAAGGTTTCCGTGTGATCCATACGGGTATCGGCGGGCATGGCATCTTAGGCGATGCATCCACGTCTCGCGCCTGCGAGGGGTTCTTGAGAAATCGGGCGAAAGACAAGCCTTTCTTGATGGTTGCCTCGTTCCTGCAACCACATGACATTTGCGAATGGTTGCGACTCAATACCTATGATCCCCAAAAGCTGCCCTATGACGGGCTGACGCAGGAATTGCCCCCCTTGCCTGAAAACTTTAACTACGATCGTCATGAACCTGCCTATTTGAGCAAATCGCGTTTATCCCGAGATCCATTTGTCAAGGGCTGGGACCACTTGCAGTGGCAGTATTACCGGTGGAGCTATTACCGTCATATCGAACAGGTCGACGCGGAAATAGGCCGTCTTTTGCAGGCCCTCAAAGAAGAAGACTACCACAAGAACACCGTCATCCTATTCATCTCCGACCATGGGGAAGGTCTGGGGCACCACCAGATGGTTCGCAAGAGCAGTCCGTATGATGAAGCATCCAGGGTGCCGTTGATTGTTTCTTTTCCCGGGAAGATTCCGGAAAATGTCATCAACACCACAGACCTCGTTTCCGGTGTCGATATTGTCCCCACCATCTGTGACTTTGCCGGCATCAAGCCCCCCAAACACATGCGCGGCATCAGCCTGAAACCACTGCTGGAAGGAAATGCGGCAACAAAGCACGACTTTGTCGTCACCGAACTGCCCGGTAACCGGGCACGTATGCTGCGTACAAACGACTATAAATACATCACCTATGCCGGCGATGCGGTTGACATGCTTTTTCATATGAAGAACGATCCGGGTGAGACCAGGAATCTCGCCCCTGATCCGGCGTATGCAACCATCCTTTCCGATCTTAAGAAAACCCTGATCGTTTGGGAGAAGACGTTGGATATCGCACCTCAACTGCCGAATGCTGATGCCTGGTGGCGCAAAACCTAAGGAGCAACGAGTGTAGGGGCGTGCGACAGGGAATTGTAACAGTGGCAAAACGTACGTGTAGAAAAGACGGATAATGGCACGCATCGAGACATCCGTCTCTGAAGGGAAACCACTATGGCTGTAAGTCAAGTACCTCCAGCAGAGCTGGAGGCTTGGAATGTGAACCGCTCAAAGCGGATTGGTTGGGAGCCGCCTGCGGCGGCGGTCAGTCGAACATCTTCATCTGGTCCAGCCGGCGGTCTTCCTGGTCCTGCCGCTGGATGTAATCCCGAATCGCCTTCTCGTCGCGACCCACCGTGGACACGAAGTATCCACGAGCCCAGAAGTGCTGTCCCGTGAAGTTCCTCCGCCTGCCCCCGAACGTTCGGGCAATGTGAATCGCACTCTTGCCTTTGATATACCCGATCACCTGGGCCACCGCGTACTTGGGCGGGATCGAAATCAGCATGTGCACGTGATCCACGACCATGTGCCCTTCCAGGATTTTGCTCTCCCGCTGTTGGGCCAACTGGCGAAACACCTCCCCGAGGTGCTGACACAACTGCTGGTAGAGCTTCTTGCGCCGACACTTGGGGATGAACACCACATGGTATTTGCATTCCCATCGCGTATGCTTTAGGCTCTCGTAGTCGTCCATTGGATCTCCTTTCTGTGAAACTTCAGCGGTTCACAGTCCGTGAGTCTGGTGGACGACTCCTGTATCTGTCAAACTCTGTGAGTCCCCCGGCAGAGCCGGGGGGTTACCTCTGTTACTTACCCATCCTGTTCCTCCCGTTTCCGGTTGACAGCATAGTAAGACTGGATGAGGCATCCCCTTCGCTCCTGCCCCATTACAGGGCACTCAACACTACTACGGGATGCTCCGCCCCTGTGCTCCGCATCGGTACTCTGGCACTTGCGGTTGTATCCGCTTGCACTGCTCCCTTGGCATCGGAGCGACAGGTTCTCACGTTCCCCACAGGCGCCTACTGCCAGGTCACGCCATGCTTTACGCCGGATGCCGCTCGGGCCGGAAGCAGGTAACGCCCGAACTGATAACAGGATAAAAACGAATCCTGCTTTTGACATCACTTTGGGTTTGCGACGCCTCATCACATGGTTCACTTGCGTTCGTCTCCTGACAGTCCATCTGACGCAGTCTTGCCACGCCTTCTCCATGACTGCTCACCACAACGGCTCTTGACCGATGCGGCGTCATGGCGATTTGCTGCCTGCCCCTGCCGGCCGACGGCGGAGGGCCAACCTCCATCACCTGTGGAGCATGACACGTTCAGTTTCTACATGAGAGACCTCCCGCGTCTTCGTGACGCACATATTTGTACCCTACGGGCGCTGCCCTCGCGCTCGTCCTGGCTGCGTCCCTACGATCCACGGGCCAGAATTTGCTCGTTCTGTTGGATGATCTCGATACAGTTGAGGATCGTCGTATTGGCCTTGCTCTGGTCCGATCCGGCCGGAACGAGTTCCACCACGAGATTGCCGTCGACGGCGACGTTTCTGAACTCGCGGACAATCGCTTGGTCGGTGTTTGAGCAAGCTTCTCTCAGATCGAAGTCTTCCGCAACGGTGCGACCCTGGAGCTTGATGTCGAAGACGTACGGCGCGGTGTTCTCTCCAGGGACCGCCCGGAACCCGAGACGGACGGTGTAGAGACTCTGCGATGGATTCGAGGACGCTTCCAACAGCGGGATCTCACAACGCAGCAAGCCCATACAGCCGGAGGTGAACAGCCAGGGCTTGTCGGTGTCCGCGACCCCGTTTCGTTTGAAGTCGTGACAGAAGTATCCCATCTCGTCCGCAACCGTCTCGGCCAAATCGAACTTCACGCCGTAGTTGCTGAAATGGTTCTGGCTGTACACGGTGCGCGGGTTGGGATAGGCCAGCCAGAGCGTGCCGGCGTCGTCTTTCATGTCGGCCGGGGCGCCGAGGTTGATCGCCAAGTGCTTGACGGGTTTGCCGAATGTGGTCGGTACGACGCGCCCGCGCTGATCCAGTTCGGTGTGGCCGACGAAGACCGTCCAGGGCTGGACCCGGTCCGGCTTGTTGACCAACGCGAACGAGCAGCGCAGCGGAAACGAGCAGGTGCACCCGACGCTGGCCTCCGGGACGAGCACGACGCCGCTGGCCGGGATCATGTTGATCCAGCAGCCCGGCCGAATACCGCCGAACATCGCCACGCCCGCGTCGCGATCCAGATCGTAAACGGCCGTGCTGGAGGAGCGATAGAACAGGGCGTGGGCCGAGGCGCTCGTGATCGCACAGGTATGCCCCGGACGCAGGAACTCCCAGGGCGTCTCTTTCCCCGTGACGGGATCGGTCCGCATCAGGATCGCGCCGGTATGCAGGTCGCACGCGCGGGGCTCGATGATGATGCGGTCCCCCAGAACCACCGGGCGCGTCCGGTAGTTCAAGGGATGCGACCAGAGCAGTTCGCCCGTCGCGGCCGACAGCGCCACGATGCGGCGGTACTCGAGTTGCCGCTCGCGGAATCGATACGCGTCGTGATTGCCGACGCACCCGAAGAACAGCAACACGCCGTCCTGATAGGCCGAGCCCATGGCGTCCCCGCAGCAACCAGTGAAATCGAGCGGACGTTCCCACAATTTCTCGCCCGTCTGGGCGTCAAGCGCCACCGCCCGTCGCACATCGGACGGCTCATATGCGTCGACCGCTTTCATCTGCGCGGTCTCTCCATAGCGACCCGCCTCGATCATGGCGCGGCGTTCGTCCAGGGTGCGTTGTCTCTGCTCTTCACTGACCGCGCTGTCGGCAAAGAAAACCTTGCCCTCGCCCATGGAAACCGTCAGATTCGCAATGCGCCCGCCTGAGTGACTCCAGCGCGTTTTGCCTGTCTCCGGATCGCAGGCGAAGACCATGTCACCGACCATCATCCGGTCCGTCACGGACCCCTTCGCGGCGCTGTAGTTCTCCCAGGCGGGATAGTTGGCCATCGGATACCACTTGGCGTTCGACCGCTTGTAGGCCCAGAGCGTCGCGTCGCTGGGGTGGGCGTGCCGGGCGGTGAGCTGCGCCCCGTAAGGTTGCTTCAGCGGTTCGGCCCGGACGCCCAATAAAATGTTCCGCTCGATCGAGACGCATCCCCAACGATGGCTGCGTCCGCCCGTCGCGGGCAGGCCGTATTGGCGCACCGTGGCGCCGGTGGCCGGGTCCAGGCGAAGACATTGGTCGTAGGCCGTGACATATAGACCGTTCTTTTCCAGCGCGAGGTTGCCCCCGTCGACGTCGGCCCGCGCCCGCACGGCGCCGGGAATCCGCCGCTCCCACAGCAGCGTCCCGTTGTACGCATCGACCGCCATAATGACCTCTTCGCCCTGGACGAACAGGCGGCCGTCCATCGCCAGCGGACTCTGCGCCTTGGCGTGACGCTCGACCATGGACAGCGGGCCGGGCTCGCCAAACCACAGCACCCCGAGCGGTCCCCTCGCCAACTCATCCGACGAACAGGCGGTGTTCTGCGGGTTGCCGTACTGCTGCGTCCAACTGCCCACGCCAGCGAGTTGGGGACGTCGGAACGTGCGCCAGGCCAGCCCCTTCTCACGATCCGGGTGGCACGCGACAATGGTTCCCCCGCCCGGACGCAACACGCGCTGCAGAGACTCATGCGGCGCCCCCGCATTCGATCGGGCGTCGCAGACGATCAGGTTGGCGAAATACGGAGGCAACATCGCGATGTCCCAGGGTTCGACCGCCACGCGAACCCCGAGAAGGCCCGCCGCCCGCAACCGCGCGCGGGCGTCCCGCAGCCTGTCCCGATCGTTCTCGAGGGCAATGACCTGGAGATCGGTGATCCTCGCCAGTTCGTAAGCGAGCTGTCTCGCATGCGAGTCGAGCACGAGGCAGTAGCCTTTCGTGATCTTTGTTTCGTCGATCATTCGCTGCGCCGCCGCTCGATACAATTGGGCCTGGGGCGCGTCGCGGAACGGATCGGCGTCATGTGCGACTTTGACTTCCCGTGGCGCTGATTGAGGCGAGCGCTCGGCAAAACAATAAACCTGTCCCAGATCCGTGCTGACGACCAGACGACCATCGGCGATGGCCAATCCCATCGCCCGACCCGCGATGGTAACGTTCCATGTCTGGCGTCCCGTCGTTACGTCGACGGCGATGACGCACCCCCGGCCGCCGACGAAGAGAGTCTCACCCGCCAGCGCCACCGTCGCAAAGCCCTCAGCCGGCAAATGCCAGGTGAAGCAGGAGTTCTGCAAGCGCTTCTCTTGGGCAAGATGGTCGGCTATGATACGAGTGATCTCATCGATTCTCTCGCGCTTCTTCCGCGCCTGCTGAGCGTCCGCTTTTTCCAGGTCCTTTTTCAGTTGCGCCGATTCCTTGCCCAGGGCCTTGCGTTTCTCAGCGGAACGAGAGACCTGGCGAACGGCTTCGGCATGCGCCTTGCGATCGATCGCGTAGACGCCGCCGGCGGTGAGCACATAGGCCGTATTGTCCCGGAGCACCATGTCCACGCCCGGGAACCAGGCGAAGGCGTCGCCGTTGCCCCGGCCCGTACGGGCGTCATAAGCGAGTTTGCGGGGCGATCCCGAACGATCCACGCCGGCAATGAGACGGTTCTTGTCGAGCAACGCCCAGGCGCCGCCCTGTTTGCCGCCGGGAGAGGCCCAGAACAAGAACTCTCCCGTCTTGCGACTGAACCCGGCGGGCATGGCCCGGCCCGACGGGACGTACAGTACGTCCTTCGAAGCCAGCAGATACCCGTGCGGCGAGATCCCCCCATAGCTCAACTCGTGCGAGCGGTCGCCGATCGTGTCGTTCGTCCAGATGACAAACCCATCCTCAGCATCCAACGCACAGATGTAGAGTCCTTCGTAAGGGAAAATGCCCGCCCCGCAATAGACGACGCCATCATCAACGAGAACGCTGGTACGGACCGGCCAGAGCGAAATCAGACGCCCGTTGCCGATCACCTTCTCCTCGCTCGGGCCGGGGCGGTACCGCCAGATCAGTGTCCCGTCGGAGGCGTTGAGACAGTAGACATAGCCATCGTCCGAACCGACATAGACACGCCCCTCGCAAACCGTCGGCGCAAAGCGAACGGGACCGTCCGTGTGGAAGGTCCAGACAACGTGCCCCGAGGCGGCGTCGACGGCGCGAACATCATCGGTCACCGACGAACCGAAGAAGACGCGGCCGTCCGCCAGCGCCACGTGGAAAGCGTTGTCCGTATGCATGCGCGGTATTTCCTCGCCCGGCGTGGGCCAGGCCGGCTTCGGAGACTGTGTTGGCGAGAAGCGCCACTGTAGCGACAGCTTCGACCCGATCGAGTCGGCGGTCGCCGCATTCCGCGCGACATTGCATCGGTAGGTCGGCCAATCCGCAGCGGACACCCTTGGCCCAACACCGCCGATCAACAAAAGGCAGAGGACCACCGCAAAAGCGACATACGTTTGCACATGCGTTTGTCTGGCAGGCGTGCTTCGGTTCATCTTGTCTCCCGGGTCCTTCACATCGGTTGCAGTCAAAACAAAGGGCTGGCGCCCCCGGCGCTACCCGATCCCAATCGCACCAGAGCATGCGACAGCTACACCAAGGTATGAAATCCCTCAGAGGATTGCAACCGTGTAAATCAAGGCCACCGGCAGAGCCGCCGGTATGAGGAAGGTAAGGGGCCATTGCGTCAGTCAAACATTAACTGCCCCTGCTCTTGCTGTTTCTCCCGTTCTTCCTGGTCACGGATGTATTGGCGAATGCTTTCCTCATCAAAACCCACCGTACTCACACAATATCCACGGGGCCAGAAACTACGCCCGAACAACGTCCCCCGGACCTTCGAGTAATCCCGATGAATCCGAATCGCACTCTTGCCCTTGAGGTACCCGATCGTCATCGCGATACTGTACCGCGGTGGCACGCTGAGCAGCATGTGCACATGATTCGCCAGCGCGTGCCCCTGCAGCAACTCGATCCCCTTCTGGCGACACAACTGGCGAAATATCTCGCCGATTTGATGTCGCAGCTTTCCGTACATGACCTTCCTGCGATACTTTGGTACAATGACGACATGGTACTTGCACTCCCACTTCACGTGGGCCTGACTCTGCCAATCTTTCATGATGGTTCTCCTTGGCCCTCCGGGGCCTTCCTCAAGGAGAACTATCGTACAAAATACCGCCCGAAACGGCAGAGCCCTTTGAATTCTCACCGGCAAAGCCGGTGGATTACGAATCTATGTTTAGCTTCATGACCCGTGCCCGTAGGGTTTACTTATTCACCGCCGAGAGAGCGCCCGACTCATAACCCCTTTGCATAATACGCAAATCGAGTATACTGGTGCCAGAGCAGGCCGATTGCCGTGATCACATGAATAAGAGCACGTATCGATAGGAGCCGTACCGATGGAGATTTTGAATCCTGGCAAATCACACAGACGTATCCTCTTGCGTATGGTGGCCCTGCTGGCGGCGATGGCCTCGCTTGTCGTGGCGGCCGAGCCGATGGAAGAGCAGTGGAAACCGCTGTTTGACGCCAAGACGCTGGAGGGCTGGACGAACCCGTACGACTGGGGTCGAGCCTGGGTCGAGGACGGTGAGATCCGGCTCCAGGCCGATAGGAAGTTCTTCCTGGTGACCGAAGAGCAGTACCGCGACTTCATCTTCGAGGCCGAGGTCAAGATGCCCGAGGGCAAGTGCAACTCCGGATTCATGTTCCGCGCCCACAAGGCGCCCAACCGCGTCTATGGCTACCAGGCGGAAGTCGATCCATCAGACCGCCAGTGGGCTGGCGGGCTCTACGACGAGGGGCGACGCGGCTGGCTCCATCCTGCCAAGAACGACTCCCGCTCAGCGGAGATGTTCGTGGAGAAGACCAAAGGCGCGTTCAAGCGAAATGAATGGAACCGATACCGCATCCACTGTGTCGGGCCGAGCATCCGGATCTATGTCAACGGTGTCTTGACGACTGATTATATCGACATTGTGGATCGTGAGGGCTACATTGCGGTCCAGCACCACGGGGAGAAGGGGCAGATCTACCGATTCCGCAACATCCGGATCCGGAAGCTGGAGGCCCCAGGGGGCCTGACCGCCAGGCGCA
>CBFDDG010000081.1:0-12876 GCA_965603505.1 uncultured Phycisphaerae bacterium
GGGCTCGTCTGGCGCCATGATGGGAGTATCCGCAGCAACGCCCCGGCTTGGCCGGCGGAGTTTTCTCTGGCTGCCCGGCGGGCGATGGTGGACAACGCCGCCTACTTCGCACGGGGTGGGCAGGGCGGTTTCGAGACGAAACGCGGCTGCAACCGCCGTTGTCTGTACTGCGCGGACCCGCTGTCGAAAGGGCCCGTCCCGCGATGTCGAAAGCCGGCGGAGGTGGCGGATGAGATCGAATCGCTGTGGGCACAGGGGATCGACGTGCTGCACACGTGCGATGCGGAGTTCAACATCCCGCGAGCTCACGCGATGGCTGTTTGTGAGGAGCTGATCCGCCGGTCGCTCGGCGAGAAGGTGCGATGGTATGCGTACCTGGCCGTGACGCCATTCGATGCGGAGTTGGCCGCCGCCATGCGCAAGGCAGGCTGCGTCGGCATCGACTTCACTGGCGATTCTGCCAGCGACGTGATGCTCAGCGCGTATCGCCAGCCGCACCGTGCGGCGGACCTCGCGAAGGCGATCCGTCTGTGCCGCGAGAACGGCATCAAGGTCATGATTGATCTTCTGCTCGGCGGGCCCGGGGAGACGCCCCAGACCGCCGCCGAGACGATCAGATTCATCAAAGAAATCGGCCCAGACTGTGCGGGGGCTTCGCTCGGCATCCGGATCTATCCCGGCACGGGGATGGTCGAGGCGTTGAAGCAGGAGGGGCCCATGCGCGAGAATCCGGCCATTCGGCGCAAGTACACGGGCGAGATCGATTTCTTTCAGCCGACGTTCTACATCTCGCCGGCCCTGGGACCTGAGCCGGCCCGGCTGATCAAGGACCTCATCGCCGGCGACGAACGTTTCTTCGAGCCAATGGCCGAGCAGCCGGATGCCGAGGCTACCGACCACAACTACAACGACAATACCGACCTCGTCGAAGCCATTCGAGCCGGGGCCCGCGGCGCGTACTGGGACATCCTCCGCACGCTGCGGAGCAAACAGGTCGAATAGGGTTCGTGCCTGCGCCGTCCCCTACAGGGTCCGCCCCTCGCGGTAGTCGGCCTGGATGTGCTTGTTGGCCTCGGGAACGTTCGAGACCCTCATACTCTTCCAGTCGAAGTCGAGTTTCTTGCCGCTGCGCAGGGCGACGTTGCCCATCAGGACGAATTCCGTCAGCGGGCCGGCGTAGTCGAAATGCGTGCTCGGCCGGCCCTGGCCTTTGCATGCGTCGAGCCAGTTGCGATGGTGGCTCTTGGCACGGGGCAGGGTCTTGGCTGGTCTCTTGTACGCGCGCATCTTGCTTTCCGGGATGATGCGTGGCGACCGCCCCCAGCCTTCGCCGAGGATGGCGCCCTTGCTGCCGAGAAAGAGGATGCCGTGCTCGCCCATGCTCCGGCCTTCCTCCAACTCGGCGGGACGCGGCGGCATCACCCCGCCCTCGTACCACGTGATGCGGACCGGTCCCATACCCGCGCGGGCGGGGAAGTCGTAGTAGATCAGTGACGCGGCCGGGCAGACCTCGTCGGTCGCGCCGTAGGAGCTGGCCTCCACGTGGAAGCCGTCGGCCTGGTCGAGCTTGAGGGCCCAGAAGGCCGGGTCGAGATGATGACAGGCAAAATCGCCGATCGTGCCGGAGCCGAACTGCCACCAACCGCGCCAGCGAACGGGGGCGTAGTCGGGGTGATACGGCCGGGGCGGCACGGGCTCGAGCCACTTCTGCCAGTCGAAACCGGCCGGCACCGGTGGGGTTTCCTTCGGTCGATCTCTGAACGACGTCCAGCGAGCTGCGCCGGTGCTCGTCCATGAGTGGACTTCATGCACGTCGCCGATGGCGCCGTCCCAGATCCACTCGCAGCAGAGGCGAATGTCCTCACTGGAGTGCCCGAAATTACCGAGTTGGGTTGCGACGCCGGCCTTGCGAGCGGCCTCGGTGACGACGCGCGTCTCCTGGACCGTGCGGCACAGCGGCTTTTCGCAGTAGAGATGTTTTCCTTTGGCGATGACATCCAGCGAGATGACGGCGTGCGAATGGTCCGGCGTGGCCAGCAAAACCGCGTCAATGTCCTCCTCATCGAGCATCTCGCGGTAATCCCGGTAGGTAGGGCAGGCTTGGCCGTATCGCTGCCGGACGAGCTCAAGGGCCGGTTTGAGTCCCGCCGTGCCGCCGTAATAGAACATGCTGTAGTCACTCTCTTCGTTGACGTCGGACAGCCCGGCGATGCGGACGTCGGGCTCCTGGAAGAGCTGTTTCATATTCACGATGCCCTGGCCGCCCGTG
Organism: uncultured Phycisphaerae bacterium; assembly: GCA_965603505.1. Classification (GTDB taxonomy): domain Bacteria; phylum Planctomycetota; class Phycisphaerae; order Sedimentisphaerales; family Anaerobacaceae; genus PLanc-01. The sequence goes on from CBFDDG010000081.1 coordinate 2,270, forward strand.
CCGATGATGGCGACGTTGACCTTCTCACTCGGCGCGGCCTGCCCGCCGCCCCCGAGCACGTGACGAGGGACAACCGTGAATGCGGCCACCGCCGCGGCGCCGCCCAGAAAGCTCCTGCGTGTCGTATTCCCACTTCCAGTTTCTTGATTCTTCATAGACTTTCTCCTGTTGTATGCCGATGCGATCCGACCACTGTTGTCATGCATCGCTCAGGATGACAACGGCGACTTCTTCCATCGTCCAAAAGAGAATTATAGCACCAAAGAAGTCCGACGTACAGGCCAGGGTGAATTCCAAGGATGTTATGCAGTCGGCTCCGTCAAATCAACCGGACGCCTCTGGGATTGTGGGGTTTACTTCCGGCAGCATCCTGTTATGATGGCTCAGTCGATTCCAATATCAGGAGCACAATGATTTTCGGGAGGCAGACCGGGATGAGTTCGGGCGCCGGGGCACTTGCAGAACCGCTTCGCGGGATTATCCCGCCGATGGTGACACCGCTACTGGATCGGGACACACTTGATACGGCGGGTCTTGAGCGGCTGATCGAGCATATCCTGGCCGGCGGGGTACATGGACTATTCATCCTTGGCACGACGGGCGAGGCGCCCAGTCTGAGCCATCGACTTCGGTGCGAATTCACTGAACGGGTCTGTGCTCAGGTCCGCGGCCGGGTCCCGGTGCTGGTGGGCATCACGGATACGTCCTTCGTGGAATCCGTGAATGTGGCCGAGAACGCGGCTCAAGCCGGCGCGCAGGCGTTGGTGCTGGCCCCGCCGTACTACTTCCCAGCCGGCCAGGCGGAACTGCTGGAATACCTCAAGCATTTGGTCGCCGAGTTGCCGCTCCCGCTGTTCCTGTATAACATGCCGAACCGCCCGAAGCCGGTGTTCGAGCCTGCTACGGTGCGGGCGGCGTCCGAGCTGCCGGGGGTGGTCGGCCTCAAGGACAGCTCCGCCAACATGATCTACTTTCACCAGCTTCAGTACCTGCTCGAGGATCGGCCGGACTTCTCGCTGCTGATCGGCCCGGAGCAACTCCTTGCCGAGACAATCCTGGTGGGTGGGCACGGCGGTGTCTGCGGCGGGGCCAACCTGGTGCCGCGATTGTACGTGGACCTCTACAAGGCGGCCCTCGCGAGGGACCTGGCAAGAGTGGAGTCCCTGCATAAGACCATGATGAGACTCCATAGCACCATCTACTCCGTGGGGCATTACGAGTCGAGCTTTCTCAAGGGGCTCAAGTGTGGGTTGTTCTGCCTGGGGATTTGCAGCGATTTTCTTGCCGAACCGTTCCACCGCTTCCGCGAGCCGGAGCGTAAGATCATCCAAGGATACCTCGACGAGCTTGGCGTCAGCAAAGATGGGCCGGGCCGAACGGATTAGAAGGAGACCATGCAGGCGAACTTCGGCGCACTCGACCTCATCATCCTGGCCTTGTACTGTGCTGTTCTCGTAGGGCTCGGCGTGTACTACCAGCGCAAGTGCCGCACGGCTCAGCAGTTCATGGTGGCCGACCGCACGATTCCCGCCTGGGCGGCGGGCCTGGCCGTCATGAGCGCCTACACGAGCAGCATTTCCTACATCGCCACTCCCGGAAAAGCATACGAATCCAACTGGCACGTCTTCATCTTCTCGCTTTGCATCATTCCGGTGGCGTGGCTCGTCTGTCACTACGCCGTCCCGTATTACCGGAAGATGCAGTTGGTCTCGGTGTATGCGTTCCTCGAAGACCGGCTCGGCGCCTGGGGGCGGATCTACGCGGCGTTGTCTTTTCTGCTATTTATGGTCGGCCGCATGGCCGTGATTCTCTACTTGGTCAGCCTTCTTATCAATACGTTCGTGCCCTGGAATATCGGCGTCATCATCGTCGTCATCGGCGCGATAACCATCATCTACACGTTGATGGGCGGTATGGAGGCTGTGATCTGGACGGACGTGATGCAGTCGGCGGTGATGATCGTTGGTATCATCTTCTGTGCGGTGATGCTTTCGCAGGAGATCTTCTCCGGCCCCGCCCCCCTGATTGAATCGGCGCTGCAGGCCGACAAGTTCAGCCTGGGCAGCCTGAAGCTCTCGTTCTCGTCACGGACGGTCTGGGTGATGATCCTCTACGGCGTCACGGAGAACCTCCGCAACCTGTTGGCCGACCAGAACTACGTGCAGAAGTACTCCTCCGTGCCCACGGAGCGGCAGGCGAAACGCTCCGTCTGGATCGCCATGCTGATTTACATCCCGCTGACGGCCGTCTTCCTGTACATCGGAACGGCCCTATTCGCCTTCTACTCCGGTCCGGGCCACCAACTCCCGGACACGATCACAAAGGGCGACGAGGTCTTCCCATACTTCATTGCCACTCAGTTACCGACGGGGCTGAAGGGACTCATCGTCGCAGCCATCGTTGCCGCGGCGATGAGCACTGTGGACTCGGCCCTGAACTGCTCGGCGACGGTCCTCCTGCTCGATTTCTATAAGCGCTACATCCGCCCGCAGGTTGGCGAGTGGGGCAGCCTTATCTTCCTTCGCCTGATGACGGTTGTGTGGGGCGTACTCGGCACGGGATTCGCCTTGCTGATGATTCGAGCCAAGAGCGCACTGGACGCGTGGTGGCAGATCTCCGGCATCTTCGGCGGCGGCATTCTGGGGCTCTTCCTGTTGGCCCTGCTGCGGTTCCGTCTGCGACTTTGGCAGGGCCTGCTGTCGATTGGGGTTAGCGTCGCCGTGATCAGTTGGGGCACGTTCGCGCGCAATCTCCCTCCTCGCTGGGAATGGGCCCAGTGCACATTCGACCCGATCATCACCGGTGCTGTAGGTACTGCGGCTCTGATGGTCGTCGCATTGCTCTTCGGCATCGTGAACCGGTATCGCAAACCCGTTTCAGACAAAGGCTCGCATCACGCCTCATAAGCGGGCGACGATCACGAACGTTTTGCGCTGGGCCGGCGGATCGTTTGTGGCCCACGGCTGACGGTACTCGAACGTGACGGTGGCCGTCCCTGCATCGTTGGCCCGGAACGTCCATTCTTCAGTGCCGCCGCTGCCGGGCGGATCGGTGGATGTGGGTATGTATTCGGAGCCGATCAACTCCAGCCACGCCGGCAGCGAGCTGGTCACCTCCCAGGAGTACCCCGTCGTCGGGTTTGAATCCAGGGAGATCACGAACTCCTCACCGACGGTGACTTCGATCTGCTCCCCTGCAACGCGTGCGACGATCACGAACGTCTTGCGCTGGGCCGGCGGTTGGTCCTTCTCCCAGGGACGACGGTACTCGAACGTGACTGTGGCCGTGCCTGCGGCATTGGCCCGGAACGTCCATTCTTCAGTGCCGCCACCGCCGATGACGGGCGGGTCGGTCGGTGTGGGTATATATTCGGAGCCGATCAACTCCAGCCACGCCGGCAGCGAGCTGGTCACCTCCCAGGAGTACCCCGTCGTCGGGTTTGAATCCAGGGAGATCACGAACTCCTCACCGACCGTGACTTCAATCGTTTCCGAGGGATCCTTGGGCTTGCACGGCGGCATCAGGCCGAGACGCTTTGCGGTGCAGGTGAAGGTCGAGCAATCGACCGGGCTCTGGCCGTCATCCGGCAGGCCGTCCTGGTCGGTGTCCTGATCCGCTCGGTAGGCCGCGATCGTAGCCTCCCCGGCCCAGGCGTTCGGGTCCGTGAGTTCCAGGGTCGTGGTCAGAAGCAGAATGGCGATCGTCTTGGACAGAGGCGGATCGTCCTTGCTCTGGCCACCCATTTGGGTGAGATAGCTCACGAACGTGCCTTCGTAGCTCTGGACATCGGTCTGAACGACGTGTCCTACCCAGTTGGTCGCGCCGTCGGCCTGCGGGAACAGACCAAAGTGGGTCGGGTTCTCATTGACCGGCTCCATCGTGGATGAGAAGCGTGTCTGCGTCGAATCCAGCGGGGAGACGGTCTGAGTGAAGAGCACATTTCCCATCGGTGTAGCCGCGACGGCAATCCAAGTCCCTTCCACTGACAAGTTCTCGCCGCCTGCCACGAGGCCGGCGGTCACCGCCAGAAGAAATGCGACTCGTGTGAAGCTCTTCAAAGCTGTGGTGTTTTGCTCGAACATTGGTGGTCCTCCTCCTAGTAGTGAGAATCATGACTTCATGGATATGCATACGGCATAACCTGACGCAAGAAAAGCGCGAGCTTCTCAATGTCCCTGGCGGCCTTCTCACGACCCACAAGCTTAGGCTGCGAATGGCACGAACGTTTGCCATGCCGACCCCGGTTCAGCCGCTCAGTTCATATGATACCGTGATATTGGGTGATGTCAACCCCTTTGATCTGTTCTTGGGGATTATCATGCACGGCAGCTGGCTGTAGACACGTCAATATGTCACACGCCGTGGTGGAGTGACGCGACGGCTGCGAGGTCTGGATATGGCACGGATGAGCTTGGAAATGCGGTTTCGGGCTGCGGGCCAGACTCGCTACGAGGCCGACTCGGAGACTCTCAACACAGCGGCCCCTTGTGTCTTGGCCTTCTTGACCAGTTTCAGGGCCTCGTTGGCCTGCTCCAGAGCGAACGGCTGCACGTGGGGGCGGATTGGGACCTCGGCGGCCAGCGGCAGGAACTGGCGGGCATCCTGCCGGGTCACGTTGGCGACCGTCTTGATTTCCTTCTCGCGCCAGAGATGCGTCGGATAGTCCAAGTGCATCAGGGCTTGCTGGTCTCGATTCTCCTTGCGAATCGCGTTGATCACCAGGCGGCCGCCCGGCTGAAGGACGCGCATGGCCTCGACGATCGGTGTCCACGCCGGGGTCGAATCGATCGCGGCGTGCAGCCTTTCCGGCGGATCATCACCTGTGACGCCCACCCAATCGGCGCCAAGCGTTCTCGCCAGTTCCTGGTGCTCTTTCTGGCCGGGCCGCGTGAAGACGACGATCTTTGAATCGGGAAACTTGTGCTTGGCGACCTGAATCAGAATGTGCGCCGAGGCGCCGAAGCCGAAAAAACCGAGCACCTGGCCGTTCTTGAGGTTCGTCAGCCTCAGGGCCCGGTAGCCGATCACCCCGGCACATAGAAGCGGTGCCGCCTGTATGTCCGTGAACGGCTCGGGGATGGGATAGGCGGATTCCTCCGGCGCGACCATGTATTCGGCGTAGCCTCCATCGGCGTCGCAGCCGGTGCCTTGGAACTGTGCACAGAGATTCTCGTTGCCGGCCCGGCAGAATTGGCACGCGCCGCAGGCGGAGAATATCCAGGCGACACCGACACGGTCCCCCGTCCTGAACCGGGACGCGCCCGGCCCGAGGGCTTCGACCCGTCCGACGACCTGATGGCCCGGGATGACAGGCAGTCGGGCTTCGAGCCGGCCCGCGATTTCATCGAGTTCCGTATGGCAAACCCCACACGCCGTGACCCGGATACGAATCTGTCCTTCCCGCGGCTCGGGAGCAGGAACCTCTCTCAACTCCAACGGTGTGGTCTCTACGGGACCGGTTCGGGAAAGCACCATCGCTTTCATAGGGCACATTCCTTTACGGTAATGAGAGTGCTGGGGCTCGAACCCAGGACCTACGCATTAAAAGGTCAGGTTTCGCCTCATAAGTGCTTGTCCCCATTGCACTTAGACGCCGTTTTGGGCGTCAGGAATCAGGTTTCTGCTCACCCTTTGGTGACTCTACGATGGGTCCGAACTCACCTTACGATAGAAAGTGACGCCCAGACTGACGCCGGACACGAAACGGTTCTTATACAACGTGCCGCAGGGTACAACGTCTGGCCGGTTCTGTACAGAGAATCTGCATACTGTGTACACTCCGTCGCGGACTTCCGAGACATAGGAGGGACAACCATGTCGATCGTGACCGCGCTGCTGGTCTGCGCCGTCGGCTGCTTCCTCAACGATACGCGGCGAAAGGAGTCGCTATGAATTTCGAGAGGTTTCCGGATTTCGGCAAGGAGCTACGGCGGCCGTTCGAGGTCCATGCGGCCTGCTACGACTGCGCGGACTTCTACGACGGCTGTGAGGCATGGCCAGCGAGCAAACGGTTCACCTGCGGCGAGTACAACCGGCTCCCCGATGTCATGCCCGGAATGTGTGGGCAGAGATTCCCGGAGACTCGACGCCGAACCGAGCGCCCTGCAGAGCGGGGGCAGAGACAGCAACCGCAACCGACGCGGGCGAAGGGTGAGCCGCGCCTGTGCGGATGTGGCGAGATCCTGTCCAAAGGCAGGCGGCTGTGCGATCCGTGCCGGGAGCAGAGAAGGCGACGGACCACGCGGGAATACATGCGGCGCTACCGCATAGTGTCAGCGGCGCTTCGGCCGGACTCAGACGTGCCGCTGGGGCCGCGTAGACCCCATCTATTCAGCCTTGCGTGGTCAAACGGCGGGCAAGGGGTGTCTGGTAAGGCCCCCCCTGATTCGTGCAAACAACTGTAGGACAAACGGCGTTTTGTGGAGCAATCGGACAATGGCGAAGAAAGGGACATCGAAGCGGCCGAAAGCGGCCCGCAAGCCGGACCGAGACGACGGCTACAAGGTCGGCTTTGGCAAGCCTCCGAAGGAGGGCCAGTTCAAGCCGGGCGAATCCGGCAATCCGGAAGGCCCGCCGAGGCATCGGACCCAGTTGTGGGTGTACTTCTGCCGGTACATGGCAATGACCGACGCCGAGCTTGCCAAGCTGGATGAATCGAAGCTGACGCAATCGCAGAAAACGGCCCTGGCCGTGGTCCGCAAGGCCGCCGAGGGCAAGGCGGCCGGGGTCGAGACGCTGGCGAAGTACGTCACGGACCGGGAGGAAGGCAAGGCCACCGAGCATATCATCCTGGGCGACGCGAATGCTCTGTCCGACGAAGAGTGCGAAGAACTGCGGACCCTGCTGCTCACGAGGCACAAATGACCGCGGCGACACTGACGAATGACCAGATCCGATACGCGGGCCGCAAGATACTGAGCTATCGCGCTCTCCCGGCCGCGCGGGCCTTCCATGCGAGCCCGGCGAAGAACCGCTGGCTGTTCGGCGGCAACCGCAGCGGCAAGAGCGAGAGCAATATCGGCTTCGACCTGTGCAGTTTCGCCTTGGGGGTGCATCCACATCGCCGAACGCCGAAGAACGCCGTCATTTGGGCCGTGGCGAACACCTGGGAGCTGGTTGGCAAGCTGCTGTGGTCGGAAAAGATTCGGAGCTACATGCCGGCGGGTCAGATCAGCGAAATCGTGTGGCACAACAAGCAGGCCGAAATCCCCAAGGAGATTCGTCTCCGCAACGGCAACGTGATCGAGTTCAAGGCCTACGAGCAGGGCCGTAAGCTGTTCGAAGGTCGGGCCATTGATGCGTTCTACGGTGACGAACAGTGCAAGACGGACTCCGAGGGGATTTGGCAGGAGATTCAGGCCCGGCTGCTGGACAAGAACGGATTCTCCGCGCAGTCCATGACGCCCATTCTCTATCAACCGTGGCTTGAAGATCGTATCCGGGGCCTGCCCGACGCCGACGCCGTGTTCTACGCGGACCTGAATGACAATCGCAAGAGCCGGGGCGGATACGTTGATGACGCCGAGATCGATGCAATGGTGGCCGAATGGCCTGAAGAGGTGCAGGAGACGCGTATCAAGGGCCATTTCGCGGCGTTCATGGGGGCGGTGTTCAAGAGCTTTAGCCGGGATAGGCACGTTGTCGAGCCGTTCGAGATCCCGGACGACTGGGTCCGCTGGCGGAGCATTGACCTCGGCTACAACAATCCCTTTGTCTGCCTCTGGCTGGCGAGGGACCACGATCGGCGCTGGTACGTCTATGCGGAACACTATCAGCCTCAAGAACGTCTGGCCGTTCATGCCGAACGAATCAAGGCCATCAGCGGCAAGGAACGATACCGGGCGACGTTCTGTGACCATGATGCGCAGGAGCGGGCGGAACTGAACGGGCACGGCATTAAGACCATGCCTGCCCGCAAGGATGTGCTGCTCGGTATCGAAGCGGTGCAAAGCGCCTTGAAGGTCCAGGGCAACGGCAAGCCGAGGCTGTTCATCTTCGAGACGTGCAAGCACACCGTCTCGGAAATGATCGGCTATCGGTGGGCCGAAGGCACGGAGACGAAAGACCCGAAAGACGAACCGCTCAAAGTGAACGATCATTGTGTCGATGCGTTACGCTATTGCCTCTTTTCCGTGGAAGGGCTGTCGTACTTTTCAGGCCATGACCTATCGTGAAAGGACGAACCAATGGAACGAGAAGAACTGAGAAACCTGCCCCCGGACTATGCGTGGACCCGGGAGGCCCTGACAGACACCTTCGCCGTCATCATGGGCGGCGTGGCCTTCCCGGGCAGACGGCCCGGCTTCGCCGTGGTGGCGGGCCTGTGCCATCCGAACGCCAAGAGCGATTGCGAGATCCATGTTCTCGGTGAGGTCGAGAGCCCGGACCTGGGCGAACTGCTGCGGGCCTGCCGGGGCCTGGGGGCGAAATATCGCAGGGCGGGGATGCTGCGGAACGAACCGTTCCGCTGGTTCGGCAACGGCAAGCACGTCGGCGCTCAGGACATCATCTGGCGATTGAATCGAGAGTCGGGCAATCAGTTCGACCGGCTGGACATCGAGTCCACGGTGCTGCTCGACGATCCGACGCCCTACTTGACGATGTTCTCGCTGTTGTCGGGGTTCACCCGCCCGGAGCAAAAGCGTCTCTACCTGCATGGCTGCACGGCGGCTCACGCCATGAACGAACTGCCCCCCGATGAACTCGCCGAAACCAAGCTCGGGGAGTATCCCAGCGTCGAGGCCCTGGCGTTCGTCGTGGGCGGCCTCAGAGAATGGCTGGACTACCGACCGACCGGGCCCGTAGATCGCAACGCCAGTCCCTACGGCAACTGGGCCCGGTTCAACCGGGGTAAGAATAGCGGCGCATCGGCTGCCGCAGCAGATGCATACGAAGCGGAATGGGAGAATCACCGCAGATGAATTGGGGGCATAAACGATGGACTGGCAAGAAGTGAAAGACCGGCCGTTAGGATACCCCTGGCAGACGGGCGAAGTGTGTCAATGTTTCGAGGCCGTTCGGGGCGGCGTGGCATGGCCCGGCAAGAATCCCGGCTTCGCCGTCGTCGCGGGCCTGCGCCGGATATGGGATGAAAACAGTCACGTCAAACATTGCCTGCTTGTATTTGATGATAACCTGCCGTCTGCATCGCAGGAGATTACTATCCAGTCACGAGGCAACTTTGGTGCGACCAAATCAGCAAACGAGGCAAACGATTCGTCATTCAGGGCTGTGCACCTATAGATTCCAGAATCTTCCTTAGTTCATCAGTTATACCGCCAGCAACTACAGTGAGCTTGTGTCTGTGCACTGAATAATTCCTTGTACCTGTATTTATCGAGCCTGAGGAAGTCAAGTCTGCCCTGCCAGCAGTGTACCAACCGTTAATGTCCGTATTCGGAAGATAGAAGGAAAAGAGAATGGAATCATTCGGCCGGAGTGTCTTCTCGGCGATTATACGCTCACAAATCCCCCGAAGCTCATATTTGGTTGCGGGGCGACTGACACGAATTCGTAGTCGCGTCTGCGTACCCGTCGTGGAGCTTCGCTCCTCTTTCTCTTCAATCGAAAAGGTAAGATGGTCGGTCTTGTCGGCGTTCGCTTCAGTCTTGTCTGCATCTGTATAGGTCTTGTCTGCGTTGGTACTGACGGATGCTTCGGTATTCGGTATAATGGCTGTGGGCGATTCTGTTTGGTTCTGCACGCTATCAGTACAACTAACAAAAAGAATCACCAGACAGAGCAGAATGTCGAATGTTATTGCTCGCATTTTACCTCTCCTTATCTTGCCTCTGCAATCTCAAAACGCCACTGTGGTGAGTGCCGACCATATTCCCCCATCCGGGATTTGCCATTCAACGCCACAATCGACACTCCTGCACACAACACGATCAACAATACCACAATCGGGCCCTCGATTTCAACCCTTCTGGCCATCGACACGGCCAATAAGCCCGCCCCAAAGGCCCCAAGTCACGCCAAACCGCCGAGAACCGGGAACAGCGGAGGGTGGGGGACCCCGTGACTGTCTCGTCTCGCATTGTCGGGATGGGACAGGCGGCATACCCGTACATGGTCAGCAAGATCAGGGAGTGTGCGACGGCTCAACCTGCCTTCGCGCCCGGATGCGCGCCAAGCCTACGCAAACGGCAAAACAGGCCCGCGAAAGTGCCGAGGGGTATCACAGGTCGGGTCGAAGGGAGATTGTCGATTCTACGGCGCAGAAGTACACGTTACGGCCTCTCAGGGGCCTTGAACGGGAAATTCGGCCTTCTGATGGGAATGTGACCTATGCATCCGCTTTCCACAGGGCCTTCGTAAACCGCTGTGAAACCCCGGTTTGCGTGCAGAATTGTGGGGGCAGTTTCAAACTTCTGTGGCGCTTGAGCCATGCCGGAGGTACATCGGGGCCGGTTTCGCAGGTGCGCGCGCCACGCGGCCTCCTGGGGGCCTTCTCGACGATGCTACGGGGCAAAGATGCGAACAACTGTGGAGGCTGGATGTAACGCTTGAACCGTTTCAGATCAGGGCGTCAGGTCGGACCTCGGTGCAAATGCACCGAAGTTGCGGATATGGCCGCCGTCAGCGAACGGCCGCCGATACGCTAA
>CBFDDG010000082.1:0-12811 GCA_965603505.1 uncultured Phycisphaerae bacterium
TGCGGGACGGGCGGGTACAGATTGTGGTTGATGTCCGTGAGCGGGCTCGGCTGTTCGATCGTGTTTCCGTAGGGGGTGCTCATCTGTGTGTCGCCCCAGCGGGCGGACTCGGCAACGATGGCCTTGTCGATCCAGTTGGCAAGCTCGGCGTAGCGGTCCTGGGAGGCGGTGACACTGAGGGCGCCGCCGTTGAAACAGTGCTTATAGACCCGGTCGGCAAAGAGGAGGCGAAACTCCGCGCTGGTGCGCATCTTCTGGAAGACGTCGCCCGCCCCACCGCTGCTGTTGATGCGGGAGGCGGCACGGCCGTGGTAGTCGAGGACGATTTCCTGGTCCCAGACGAAGAAGCGGAACCTGCCGTCGCCACTGACAGGATTGGCAGCGGCGTAGCCGTTGTGGTGGGGCCAGTCCTCCGAATCGGCGTAGAAGTGAAGGAGCATATAGTCGGCGAAGTTCTCGACGTCGAGGTACTCCTGCATCCGTGCGTACCCGGCAGACGTGGAGGGATCGACGGACATCATGGCCCGCCAGTGGGCCCCCGGACGGGACAGGTCCTCGTTGATCTCCCAATCCTCCGGTTGGCCTCCGAGGTGATCGGCGAAGAAGTTGTCGGCGACGCGCTCCGTGAGGTTATGGATGCCAAAGTAGAGACCGTTGACATAGAGGTGCACAAAGTGCCCGTAACTGGAAGGCTGGTCCATATCGTTCAGGCTTTCCTTCATCCAGACGTCGCGGATGTACTGCGAGTCGTTGGGCCGATAGCGTGACGAGGAGGACCACGAGACGAGGGCCCAGGAATCGGTAAAGGAGGCGCGGAGAACGAGTTGGTTGAACTGATCCACATCCGATCCGGGGAAGAGCGGGTATTCCAGCTTGGACGGGCCGTATAGACTGGTGAACGTCAGGCGGAGGGAATGCTTCTGCATGCGATAGGGACGCCGGCTGGCGTTGCCGTGCACTTCGACTTTGCAGTCGTGCTGAAAGCCCTCGCCACCGTCGGGGCGGATATATTCGACCGCGCATTTGCGCTCCCAGCGACTTTGGGGATTGGCGTAAATGCCGGTAGCATCACTGATAAAGTCATCCGGGTGCATTGAGATCGACACGGTGGGAATATCGAGGAGAGCGTCGCGTACGGAGTATCCCGGCTGCGTGTTGTTCACGACGCGGGGATCCATCTCATAGTCGGCGGGGACAACGGCTCCGGCATCGGAGCTGTAGCCCCAATCGGTGGGCCAGCCCGGCGGGTGGCTCCCCTGCTGAGCGACGTCGTCGACAAGAATGTACGAATGGGTCGTGACATCCGCCGTTCTCCAGCCGGCTCTGTATGCAACGGACCGCACGTGGGTGGTCGTCGTGATGGGAATGGGTGTCTCGGGATTGTAGAGAATGCCGTATTGTTCCGTCGGTTCCGATCCGTCCAGGGTGTATCGAATCGAAACGCCGGGCGTGTTGCAGAGAATCCACAGATCGAACGGCTCGTCGTAGAATCCCCGGTCGTGGCTGTGGTACGTCCTGCCGACAAGCCCGAGAACGGCCCGCTGATTCGCCCGCCCCGGCGTCGGCAGGACGAAATAGCGGTGCTCGGCGCCCCACATGCCGTAGGAAACGTCGGTCTCCTGCGGAGGATAAGCCGGCGCGTACTCATGCACGACCTCGCCGTCGGGATCGACCAGAGCCAGGTATTCCCCAGCCCGGCCCAGAGCGAAGTTGGTGTGTAGATATCCACCCTTATCGACATAGTCGTCCGTGGGCTGCCCCGAGGCGAAGACGATGAGGTATCCGCCGGCAGGCAAGACCGTCGCCGGCGGGAAGAACCACTTCTGCAGATTGTCCTGTTTGTCGGTGAGGCTCCAGCCATTCAAAGAGACCGGCGCGGCGCCGCTGTTGTACAGCTCGATCCAGTCGGAACTGTTGGCGTCCCCGTCGTCCAGGCTGCGACGATTCGAGGCGACGAACTCATTGATCACCACGGAGGGCAACACGTTCGGATCCTCGACGATGGGCGGTGTGGAGGCGTCCCAGGACTCCAGGACGAGGGCGTTCATCACAAAGAACGCGTCGGTGGTTTTTGTATGAGCCCGACAGTCAAACGACAGGACCACGACGTGGGCGCCGTCCGAGACGATTGTGGTCTCGAATCTTGTCATGCCTTCAGAGGGGATGGCGCCGGTTGAGATATCGATACCCGTCGTCGTCGCCAAGCCGTTCGCGTCGGCCACCGTCACATCGAAGAGCCCGCTTTGATCTCGCGTGTCGTGATGCCAGGAGATCCACAAATAACGACCCGCGGGCAGGCCGAAAATGATCAAAACCAGAGGGTCGGCGTTTGCCACGCGTGCGTCGGTCCCGATCCAGTCGATGATGAGGCTGGAGCCCGACGACCGTTCGATCATCTGCATGGCCTCTTGGGCCGGCCTCTTCTGCCAGATCGGCTGCACGGAAATCGTCGTTCCAAAGGCGACGTATTGCTGTTCGGTAAACGTGACGGCGGATTCATGCTCTGCGTAGTAGGCCTGCCAGCCCGGCTCCACGGGACCGCCGGTCTGGGTGAAGTCAATCTTCAGCGCGGCGTTGGCCCCCGAAACCAGCCACACAATCACCAGAGAAGTCAAGATGACGAATCTGCCATTCATTCAACAATCACCGATTCCGATCTTCGCACCTCATGGACGACAACGGGGCTCATGCCGCGTGGGCACGAGCCCCGTGAAGTTCCTCATGCAACTTGACGGTAAACTCGCGGTCTTACGGCCTGTCATAGGGCGACGTCCGCCCGGCAAGCCACGCAATCTCGTCTTGCGACAACGGACGACTATAGAAATAGACCTCATCCAGGCCACCCGGGAGATAACGACTGAGGTCGTCAAACCTGAGAACGCCCAGCGTAATCTTGTCCAGGACATCGCCGAACGCCGTCTCGTCCGCAGCGGAACCAATCAACTCGCCGTTGATGTACGCCGTCGTGGCATCTGCCGACTTGACGATCGTCGCATGATACCATCCGCCGTCATCGAACGTCGTGCTCGTGCGGATATCGGTGCCGCCTGTGCCACCGAGGGGAGCCCGGTGCAGGAACCGCAGTGTCCCCGTATCCGTGATCTCCAGCAGAAGTCCGTGCTGGCCGTCGGAATTGTGGACCGAGACCAAGTCTCTCGCGCCCATGCCGCCTTCCACCTTGAACCACACGGCGGCCGAGTACACCGGCAGATCGAAGGCACTCTCGATCAAGACGTAATCGCGCACGCCATCAAGCTGGATCGCCTGGCCTACCTGACCGGCAGCGAACTGAGGCGCGCCGTTGAGCGCGCCGGGATGCGCCCCGGTGCTGTCGTCCGCATTTCCTTCAAAGGCATAGTGGGCCACGAGGTTCGCCGCGTCAGGCTCGGTCGGCGTCACCAACTGACGATCCTTCGGAGACAATCCGATGTCGTCAATGTACACGACGCCCACTCCGCCTTCGAGGCCAATTGTCAACTCGTTGACCTGCGCGAGGTTCACCCCGGCAAAATCAGCGAGGTCGATATACCAGAACTGCCAAACCTTGCGGAGGACAGCTTCGGCGTCACCGCCGTACGACACCTTGCGACCGTTAACCTTCACGTACATCGTCGCGGCGGTATTAAGCGGATCGCCATGGAACCAGAGCGTCAAGCCCTTTACACCGTACACGGTCCAATCTTGCGGACCGTCAAACGTACGTGTGGCTTCGGAGAACGCCGAGCCGGTCGTATTGTCGTAGGAGAGATTCATCGACTGCAATCCGCTGTGAACGATCTGCCGCTCGGCGAACGGGGCCTCGGCATAGCCTACCACGGAGCCGCCCTTGGCCGAATCCTCAAGGCCATCGATCCAGCCCTGCCAGATCGCCTCGCCGGCTTCGAAATCATCCGTGTAACCTTCGAAGTCCTCCACGATGAGAACCGCACTCGTGGAGAAGCTCCAGACCTGCCCTTCCCAGACGGCCGGGTCGCCAAGGTCGTTGACCTCGTCCACCTTCCAATGGTAGGTTTGGTCCAGCGCCAGCAGACTACTGACGTCGAGACTGGGCACGTCCACCGTATCGACCAGGGTCAGATCGTTCACGTCACTGCCCAGGTACACGTCGTGCGCCGCCGCGTCTCGGCCGGCTCGCCAGCCCAGGGTCGTCTGCGGAACCACGTCGGTTGCGCCGTCCTGCGGCTGCGGCTCCCGCGCGAACACGGGAATGATCATGAAACGCACCTCGCTCAGGCCGTATTGGTCAATCAGGTCTTCCCAATTGCTCTTGGCGGTAATCTTGACGTACTTGGCCGCAGCACCGTTGAACTCCACCGCAGTGTTGGCCGCGTAATCCGCTTCTCCGGGAGCCTTGGCAAACTCTTGCGGTTCCAGGGCGCTCCAGGTGAGCCCGTCGAGCGAATACTCAACGATCGCCTCCTTAATCCCAAAACCGACGAGAAACTCGGATGGGCTGTTATGATTCCACACCAGCATCTGATGGAGCGGATAGACCCTATCGAACTCGTATTGGATCCAGGCGTCGTTCGGATCGGCCTTATTGCTGATCCACATGGCCGGCAGGTCCGTCGAGTGTAGATCGTCGGCGTCCAATCCGGAGCCGTCGATCGTCTTCTCGGGCCCCTCGCCGCCGCTGTTTGAACTGGAAGCGGTGGCCGTGATCCGGTCGCCGGCCAGAGCAATGCCGGCAGGCTCCACAGTGAAACTCCAAACGTTGCCCTTACCGACGGTGCCGTCCGAAGCAATATCGTCCACGCGCCAATAGTAGGTCCGCCCCAGTTCCAGGCGGCCGGGGTCAAAGCTGTTCGCATCCTGCCGGCCCCTGTAGGCATCGCTGGCCGTCGTCCCGTCATCGATATCGTCGTAGCTCGTGCCCAGGTAGACGTCGTGAGAAACGGCGGACTGACTCGGCCTCCAGGTCAGAACGGTGCCGTCTCTGGGTACGTCGCTGGCGCCGGAAGTAGGACGCGGCGCCATGGCAACGGGGGAATCGAACATGGCCAGCTCGAAACCGTTCATACCCCAGATTTGGCGGTGAACGGCTGAGCCTGTGTACGGTGCGAAACGCAGGACAACATCATTTGTGCCATCGGTTTCAAATGATACGTGATAAGTTGAAGGAAGTGAGTATGGATCAGGGCCGCCGTATACTGTGCCGGAGTCGGGCGTGCCGCCTTCGGTTCCATCAGTCATAAGGCCATCAGGGAGCGGAGTAAAGGTCGCGCCGCCATCTGTTGAAATCCAGACGGCAAACGGGCCGTGACAGTGCTCTGTGTCGTGATGGAACGATGTCCACTCATAGGAGCCGGCGGCCAGCCCGCCGAGTGTGAGTGTCATATAAGTGGGTGTGCCTGTGGCGCCGTCCCAGTTGCCGTTACCGCCATTACCGGTGCGTGTATCGATGCCAATCCAGTCGGTAACGAGGTTGAGATAACCCAAAGAATTGTCCCAGTTGTTGTCATTGACGGCACCGCGGTCAATTGACTGCTGAACGCGGTTGTCAGTGGTGTTCGGCCAGGCCGGGGTTACCGTGATCCCGCCGTAGTTGGCAGTGCTGAATTCGGCGGCCACTTCATGGTTCGCATGGTAGGATGACCAGCCCGCCTGATTGTGGGCCGCGGCGGAAAGACCCGGATCACCCGCAGTGGTTGAATCTCCACCGCTGTCCTGATTGGAGTTGAAATCGACCTGCAAGATGACAGCGGCTGAGACAGGACTTGCCATCATAGCGACCACTACCAGTAATAATAGTCTTCGGAGCATCTCTTTGTCCTCCTGTTCTTTGCAGTGAATGAAATCCTGTAAGTTGAAGGCAGCGTGTAAACATCCGGCCCGCCATCCTGGGTGAGGGAGTTGAAGTCTACCTTCAACGCCACACCGGTCGAGGCGGAGCTTGCCATCAACGACAGCGCTCTGCCACAACCAAACACATTATCAACTTCCTCATCAATCACATCCTCCAAAATGAACTTGTACATCCCCCGGTAAAAACGGCGAAAATCTGTGTTTGCCACTTGTTTGATTCGTACTCCTCACCTGCATCCGTGACGTTTCTTCTGGTGCGACATGCGAAACCTCCTTGTCTTCCGGGGTGAAATGTGGATGATGAAGGGCGACACGAGTTCACCCTGCAGGTGAGGGACAAAGGCCTATGGAGTTCATCATTGCGGAAACGGACGACATACTGGTTTCGCACGCGGGATTGGCCTTGGCCGGAGCGTTGCTTCAGCGAATCGGTCTGCGGTCGGGGCTGGACGCGATGGGGGTGGAAGGACTCAAGCGACCAGTGATGCCGCACGGCGAGGTGCTGCTTTGGAGCTGCTGTCTTTTTCATCGTACTGTCCTGTCCTTTCCTTCAAGCATGGACCCTCGCCCGCGTGCTGACGGAGGTCCGCCCGATCACAGCACTCTCTCACGATGCGCCCGAAGCGAATACAACCACGTGAATTCGACACATCCTTGGTGCGCCACATCCTGGTAGCAGGCGGCACGGCTTCGCCCCCTCCCGCAGCAACAGCATGCCTCCTCTACGACTGCCGGCGAACGTCCTGTTCCTCCAAGGGATGTACTACCCACGATCGCTCAGTTCTCTGCCGGGAACTGAGGTCCTACCCTACTCACTCAGAAGCGGCGTTTGGAGCCTATTGCCCAACCACACCGCCTGCTGTTTCTCATACCATCATACCCAAAATGGGCGGAAAAATGGAGAAAAAAGTGGCCTTCTCCTACTACCTCACCTTATAGCGAAAGGCCCAACCTGCGGCCATGTAGTCGATATCCGCCGTCTGGTCCGCCGGAGGATACTCCTGGCCGTAGTTGGCTACCCCTTGAGTCAGCAGCTTGTCCACACGCTCGATCGTGTAGCGATCCCGCCACTTGCGCATCTCCGCATGGCCGTCGCAGAAGCCCAAGACACTGGCGTTGCCATGATTGATGGCCATCGGTCCCCACCAGCCCCACTCGGCAAGATTGGTGCGCTCGGGGCACGCCATGACAAAATGATGCGCCATATTCCAGTTTCGGAGTTCGCCGGATTCCACGAACACATAACGAGTTGCCGGACGGGTGATCTCACCGAACGTTCTGATTTGCAGGTTGTACCGCGCGTTATTGGGATTCGGAAATGCATACAAGCATTCCGGCATCGAATACGTGACAAAGACCCGGGTCCTGTCATAGAGGCTCACGCGAGCATTGTCGCCGGGGCAATGGTACACCTTCGGGTTCTTCACGTAGGGATATAACAGGCCCGCCTGGATACCCCGGATCTCGTCGGCGTCCGTTACCTCGGGGTCGGTCTGCAAGCAGCCATGAAGATTCCCGTTTTCGTCGCGCGGGACACCGATCCAGCCGACGAACCTGTCGTCCGGCTCGGTGCCGGTGTCCTCGCAGCTCATAATGCGACCGTCATTCTCGCCCATGTACATGTACCAGCCCAAAGCCAGGTTCTTGGTATTGCTCAAGCACACGGTCGTCGCGGCCTTCCGCTTCGCCAAGCTCAGCGCGGGCATGATGATGGCCATCAGCAGCGCAATGATCGCGATCACCACCAGCAGCTCAATCAACGTGAAGGCTTTCGTCTTCATCCGCCGCCTCATAGTAAGAACTGGACCCCAGTGCAATCCATGCAGATCCACGCGTCGGCATAGTATTCTGGTTGCACACACAATACTTTATTATATTATCGTACTGCATAGAGGTCAAAACAATATACATAAATGACAATTTATTGCATAATCGTGACCCATGCGACGATATCTACAGCCACATCAGCAACGTGAAGGCACGTCTCAGGCGCTGGTGATTCTCCACGAGGACGGCGTCTATTTCCCGACCTTCGTGCATGCCGCGATCGATCAGGACCGCCCGATCGGGGAGACGAGGACCTTCCACGAACACACGCACGATCTGTATCACATCGTGCTCTACACCCAATCCTCAGGGTTCTACCTCAAATGCGGAAGAAAATACCAGGCCGAACCCGGCACCCTGGTCATCGTCTCCCCCGGTCAGTCACACGATTTCGTGAGCCTCCGCCGTTCCAGCGTGTACTCGGAAATCACCTTCTCCTTCCGTACACAGGCGGGAAAACTGCTGCCGCTTCCGTTCGAGAAGATCCTGAATATCTACACCGGGATTCCCGGCCAGCTTCATGATGAGCCTCATCTGCCGAGAGAGACCACCCAGGAACTCGTCATTGTCATGATCCAGATCATGGACTATCTGCAAAGCCCGTCCTCCATGTCGGACTTCTACGCCCAGCGCGCTCTGGCCAACGTCTTTGACGCAATTGTCGCACACTGCTATACAGAGAGGATTCCGGGCACGGCCCTCGCCCCGGACAATCCCATCCTGCAAGCCAAGCAGTACATCGACGAACACTATGCCGAGGCCATCTCTGCAGAAGACCTGGCTTCAATGTGTCATTGCTCGAAGGGCCACCTGTTTCGCATCTTCAAGAAGTCCTTCCGCGTCTCCCCGCTGGCGTACCAGCAGGACCTCCGTTTCGAAGCCGCCCAGAAACTGCTTCGTTTCACATCGCTGCGTTGCTATGAAATCGCGCAACGCGTCGGCTTCTCCAACGTGTACTACTTCCACAGGCAGTTCAAGAAGAGGATGGGAACCACGCCCAAACGGTATCGCCAATCCATGCGCTGACGGCATGAGGTGCCGGTGTTACGCCGCCATGGGTGCGTCCGGCCGACGGGGGAAGCGATGAAGCAGGCAGCGTTCGATTGCCCGGAGAACGACAGGCGCGGGAGGGCCGGCGCATCCGTCGGTACTGGCCGCATGACCCCGTGCCTCAAGCTCGAGCGATACGGGGCTGGCCAGGGGCGTGTCGTTTCATCTGTGGTACAATCGTCCCGGTGATGGCACAGTCCTCAGGGAGACCCATCCAAGGATGCACGTGCACCCACTATTTCATAAACCCCTTTCCTACTGTGACATAAGAGAAACGAGATGTTGCAGGTTCCACCTGGCACGGCCTTTGCTAACAGTATCGGCGAGGCCTGTGGACCGTTGTGCCCTTGGGGATCGGTTATGGGGCAGCCAGGCACAACCGGAAGGAGCGAATGCGTCGGCGGGCAGGTTCTGGGAGTGGATCAGGGATATGGTTAAAGGTGAACAGCCATCTACTCCGTCGCCCGCAAGTTTGCGATGGGCGGGCAAGTCGGCAACTCCCAAGCGCAGTGGTGTTGCGGGGCCGCTTCTGGCGATGCTCGGGGTTCTGCTGGCTTGCCATGCCTGCGCCTGGGAGGGGAGAGGCCTCTCTGTCTCGGACGAACTCGATCCCGCTATAGGCCATGTAGAGCAGCGCCTCAATGAGGAGACGGGCGCCACCGCCGCCGAGCCGAACTCTCTGGCGTACCTGCGAGCCGTCGGACAGAGGCCCTCGCGCAGCATTTCGCCCGCCGAGCCAATGGCCGAACGCGTCCTTACTCTGCAGGAATGTCTGCAGTTGGCGTTCGCCAACAGCAATGAGGTCAAGCAGGAGCGCCAGCGGATGGTCGGCGCCGGCGGCAGCAAGCTCATCGCCAATTCGCGATTCCTGCCGACCATCGACCTGATCAATCGGTACGAACACATCCGTGCCTATGAGGGCGCCGACGCGAGTGCCGATGCCTCGTTGGTCAGTGCGCAAATCCGCCAGCGGCTCCTTGAGTGGGGTAAAGACCACCCGCTCGATCTCGACCTGCGAGCCGAGCAGAGAAACACGCTGTTCAACTATGAGAATCGCGTCGCGAGTGTGTTCTCGCAGGTCCGCCGGGCGTTTCTGTTCATCGAGCTCAAAGAGCGGCAAATTGCTGCGCGCGAGGTGCTATTGGAGCAGTTCGAGGCCCAGGCTGCGATCAAACAGCAGCGCATGGACGCGGGCAATCTCAGCGTGAAGATCGAAGTGCTCACGGCGCAGTTGAACGTCCTGAACGAGAGAACGCGGATCAACACGCTCGAACGACAGCGATTCAACCGCAAGGCGGATCTTCTGCGTCTGATCGGCTTGCCGGTGGGAGCGGACCAGGTGGAGCTCACCGGGCAGATGGACACGTTCGGCCTCGAAGGTTTCGACATGGACGGCATGATCCGCCTGGCCCTCGCACAAAGCAGCGAATTAGCTCTGGTCGAAACGCTCGTGGCGGAAGGAGGCAGGGCCTTGGACCAGTTGCGTTACGAGTATGTTCCCGATCTGCGCCTCACGAGCGGGTTCCAGGACGAATACGGCCGCACCGGGGCCGAAATCAGTAACCAGGACGACACATGGGGACTCGATGTCATCGGTCAGCCCGGCGTGCCGAGCGGCAGCGAAAAGGACGGAGGAGGCTTGGGCCTCTTCTCGCCCGACTTTCGCCTGGGCGGACCCGATCCCGGTTGGTTCACAGGCATTGAGCTGCGCATGCCCGTCAGTGAGGGCCGTGCGCGTACGGGCCGACGGATCCAGGCGAGGGCCGAGTGGAACCGCTTGAGGGCGGTGGCCGAGGACCAGAAGGATCGCATCGAACTGGACGTTCGGCAAAGCCACAAGTTCCTCAGCGAACAGAAGTTTCAGGTTGACCTGGCCCAGGAAAACGTCAAGATTGAACGGGAGAGGTTCCGGATTCAAGAGGAACTGAGAGACGCAGGGAAAGTCACCGATGAAGACCTGGAGACGTTCCGGCGGGCGTTCTTCGCCGCGCAGGACAATCTGTTCCAGCAGCAGGAGATCCTGATCGACCGCCAGGAGGACCTGCGTCTGGCGATTCGTTACTTCAAGTAAAGAGGTCGTCGTGATAAACCGCCCTACAACACTCGTTCTCGCGATCGTAACACTTGGCTGGTTTACGATCTGTCCGGCAGCTCCCGAGGAGCCCAACATCCCGGCCCAAGGGACCGTCGATCGCCTCAAAACACGCACCGAACTGCTCAACGAGTTGAACCTGCGGGCGGCCCGAGTCGATCTCGAGCACGCTAAAGTGGCCTACGACCGGTGTCGCAGCGATTACGAGTACGCGCAAAGACTGTCCAATCAGAACATCCTCTCGAAAAAGGAGTTGGATGAGGCCCTGTCCGCCTACACCCAGGCGGAACAACAGCTCAGGCAGGCCGAGATTGCACTGGAGAGGACCAAGCTCAGCTTCCTGGCCAATGCCACGCATATTACCATCCTCGAGGCGAAGAAGTACTACGACAACGACGGCCGACGCATGCTCGATCTGGTCCTCCAGAACACATCGAACCTGGCCCAGGCCGAATCGGCTCTGATCTACAGCGATCCGAACGAGCAGACACAGTCGGCTTGGCAGAGCCCCGAACAGATTCGTGCCTTGCTGAATATCGAGAATATTATCGTCTCCATCGTCGATGCCAACGCGAGCATCGGCAAACCCTATGAAAAGATCATCCCCGTCCTACCCTACGAGGGAGAAAAGAAAGTTGCCTTCGAGCTGCTTACCGACGTCCGGCAAGCGGGGGTCAAGCTCCAGTACTTGCAGCAGGTGGTGACCGAGCACATTTACCTGGAGAAGGAGTCGCTGCAGGAGATCCCCACGGTCGTCGCCACGCAGTTCTCCCAGGAAGGCACGCTCGGCGCCGATATCCACTACCTGCTGGAGCTCGAGATGCTGGTGACGACCGAGCGCCGCTTCGCGTTGACGGTCACGAACCTGCCCCCACAGATCAACTTCTCGTTTGTGGACCAGACCAGCAACGCCCGGGTCACCAGCGTACGTTTTGACGAGAACGTCAGCAAGCACAGCTTGGCGCTGCGCCTGTCGATCCCGCAGAAGCTGGACATCTCCATGATCGACAGGACGATCAACCTTCAGGCCTGGGCGGTGACCCCCCAGCAGTTGGAAGCTTTGAACGCGCTGAGGGCCGAATACAATCTCCAGGACATCCCCCAAGAAGAACTGGGACCCCTACAGGCGGCGAGGGTCGATCTGGCCCTGATCCCCAAGGGCAGCGCCCGCTTGGAGATCCTGATCGACAACCTGTACACGGAGATCCTGCCTCAGCAAAGCGTCACGGTCAAGGCGGAGCTGTGCAACAACGGTACACTGGAGCTTTTTGATCTCATGCCGGAGGTATCTCCGCCTTTGGCATGGAGGGCCGAAATCACGCCAAACTCCATCCCGCGGCTGGCGCCGAATGAGAAGCATACGTTCCAGATCCATCTGGAGCCGGGGCCGGAGGTCGGCGTCGGCGAGTACGAAGTGCAGATCGAAGCCAGAGGACAAAGTGGCAGCAACGTCGCCGAGGCCATAGAGAAACGGCTGAAAGTACGAATCAACGCCCGCGCGAGTCTGACGACCACACTGCTGCTCGTCGGCGGTTTAGTCGCCCTGGTCGTAGGGATTATGATCTTTGGAGTGAGACTGAGTCGCAGATGATATCCGACTCCATGATATCGCTTGTAGCCGAATGTGATTGTGCCGGGCGGAGAGTCGGCAGTGAGAGTGAAAGGGACAAACGATGATTGAGTTGAAGGACCTGACGAAGCGTTACGAGGATGGGGTATTGGCGCTGGACCACGTCAGCTACACGATCCCGCCGGGAGAGGTCTTTTGTTTGCTGGGGGCCAACGGGGCGGGCAAGACCACGACAGTCAACATCCTGCTGGACTTCATCCGGCCGACGGAGGGGCAGGCCTTCATCAACGGGCACGACTGCAACAAGTTCCCGCTGCAGGCCAAGAAGTACGTCTCATACGTCTCCGAGAACGTCCAGCTCTACGGGATGTTCACAGCCCGGCAGAACCTGCGGTTCTTTGCGGAGTTGGGGGGCCGCAAGGGGCTCAAGAACCAGGAGCTGGACGATGTGATGCGTTCGGTGGGGC
>CBFDDG010000083.1:0-12720 GCA_965603505.1 uncultured Phycisphaerae bacterium
AGGAGGACAATCCGGCGGCCGCCGCGACGGTTGCCGCCGTTGTGCCCAGGAACCGGCGCCGAGTTGTAGGA
Source organism: uncultured Phycisphaerae bacterium (assembly GCA_965603505.1). GTDB lineage: Bacteria > Planctomycetota > Phycisphaerae > Sedimentisphaerales > Anaerobacaceae > PLanc-01. The sequence continues at coordinate 72 of CBFDDG010000083.1, forward strand.
TGCTCATTCGCCATTTTCTTCTCCTCGACAACAATAGTGCAGAATGGAGGCTAAGCGTATATCATCCAAGGAAATCGCCTTTGGGATTTCCGTTTACTTCACCGGATAGGGAGGAAGCGGCGGTATCTCCTTCTCCTGCGTCTGCAGCTCTTCGAGGATGACCTCAATGGCTTTGTCGAGCTGCTGGTCGATACCAGCGTACTCCAGGGCCGGATCGTTGTCAACCACGATGTCGGGCTCCACACCCTTGCCCTCGATGATCCACTCCTTGCCTTCGACGTCGTACCGCGAGAACTCGGGCTTGTTGAGGAATCCGCCGTCGAGGAGCGGCAGGCTGCCGCGAATACCGATCACGCCGCCCCACGTCCGCTTGCCGACGACCTTGCCCAGCTTGTACTTCTTGAAGCGATAGGTGAACAGGTCGCCGTCCGACGCCGAGAACTCATCGGCTAAGCACACCATCGGCCCGTAGAGCATCTCGGCCGGGTCCGGCGTGGGGGCGGTGTTTCTCGCGAACTCGATCATCACGATCTCACGCCGTAGCCGCTCGATCAGCATGGGCGAGACGTTGCCGCCGCCGTTGCCCCTCACGTCGATGATCAGGGCCTTCTTGCGGATCTGCGGGTAGAAGTGCTTCATGAACTCGTTCAGGCCGTGGACGCCCATGTCCGGCACGTGGATGTAGCCGACCTTGCCGTCCGTGGCCTCCGTGACCTTTTCAATGTTCCGCTGCACCCATCCGTAGTAGTACAGGTTCTCCTCGCTGTCCGTCGGGACGACGGTCACGTCCCGGCTGCCTTCCAACTCGGGCCGCGAATTGAGTTTGAGCGTCACCTGCTTGCCGGCCTTGTTGAGTAGCAGCTCGAAGGGATTGTCCACGTCCGCTGTGGAGCGGCCGTCGACGGCTAACAGGAAATCACCCTCATTCGCATCGACGCCGATCTCCGTCAGAGGCGAGCGAGTGCCCTTGTCCCAGTTCTGCCCTCGCAGGATCTTCGCAATCTGATAGTACCCGGATTCCGGCTCGCGGGTCAGCTCGGCCCCCAGCAGGCCCATCGGAATTCTCCTGGGCTGCGGGGATTCACCACCGCCGACGTACGTATGGCCGGCGTTCAGCTCGCCCATCATCTCGCCGAGGATGTAGGTCAGGTCGGCGCGGTGGGTGACGTGGGCGACGAGCGGCTCGTAGCGTTCGCGCATGGCGGGCCAGTTCACGCCGTGCATGTTGGGGACGTGGAAGAACTCGCGCATCTGCCGCCAGCATTCGTTGAAGATCTGGCTCCACTCGGCCCGCCGGTCGAGGTTCGCCTCCATGCCGGAGAGGTCCAGCTCGTCCTTCATCTCAACCTTTGCCTTCGGCACGTCGAGGATCGCGTACTTGCCTTGCGATTTCACGAACATCTTCTTGCGATCCGCGGAGATCTCGCAGCCATCGATCTGCCCGAGCTCGGTTTCTTTGCGCTCCTTCAGGTCGTACAACAGCAGTTGGGCCTTGTCGTCTTTGCCGCCGTTTCGCATGTAATAGACGCGGTCGTCCACGGAGCCGAGTCCCCAGTAGCGCGATACGTCGATGGGCAGCACCGCGATGCGGTCTTTGATCCCATCGAGGTCCACCTTGAGGGGCTCAGGCTCGTCCTTTTCCGGCTCCTCTTCGCCTTCAGATTCTGCGGTATCGTTCTCGCAAGCGTTCGGGTCCTGCGTTTCCTTTTCCTCGTCTTCGTCCTCCTCCTCCTCCTTCGTCATTACTTCGACCTCGTCACTCCTGGGCTCGAAGGGCGACGCCGTGGCTTTCGCCAACGTGATGAGGTAGATGCGCGACATGTCTCGATAGATGTGATTCCATTCCGTGCTGCCGTAGAGGGGATTGAAGTCGCGATCCGAAACGAAGAAGAGGAATCGCCCGTCGGAGCTGAAGATCGGGTCCGATGAGTCATACCATCCGTCGGTCACCTCATGCGAGGTCTTGTCCTCCAGCGAATACAGGCAGATCTTGCTCATGCCGTCCGTTTCCGGCCTGGTATAGACGAGCCACAGGCTGTCCGGCGACCAGGCGTAGTCGCTGAATTCCCACCGCTCGGATGCGGCGACCTCGGTGATCCGACCGGTCTCGACGTTCACGTAGCGCAGGCGGAGGCGCTTGTCCGCCCAGAGGATTTTCTTGCTGTCCGGCGACCACTCGATGCGGTACATATACGTTTCCGATCCGTGGGTCACTTGCCGTGCAGGTTCGCGGCCGTCCTGAGGAACGACCCAGATCTCGTCTTCGCCGGAGGCGTCGGAGACATACGCGATCCATCGGCCGTCGGGTGACCATTTCGAGTTTCGCTCGTGAACCCCGGGCGACGAGGTGAGATTGCGTACGGCCCCGTATTTGGCGGGTACGGTGAAGACGTCGCCTCGGGCGCCGAACAATGCGCGTTTGCCGTCCGGGGCGATCTCGAAGTTGCTCACCTTGTCGGCGACGCCCGCCAGGCCCCCGCGACCGCCCTGGAAATCTTCCTGGATCAGGACGCTCACCTTCGAGCATTCCTGCCGCTTGATGTCGTAGCGATAGATGTAGCCGCCGTTCTCGAAGACGATGGCCTCCCGGCCCAGCGAGGGGAACTTGATGTCGAACTCGGTGAAATCGGTAAGCTTTCGCGTCTCTTTCGAGCTCGTATCGTACACATACAGATTCATGCGCTTGTTCTCATCGCGATCGGAGAGGAAGAAGATCCTGTCGTCCTTCCACATCGGGATGATGTCCTGCGCGGGATCGTTCGTGATGTTTTCCGTTGTCTTGGTGGCGAAGTCATAGATCCAGACGTCGTCGGCCATGCCGCCGCGATAGCGTTTCCACGTGCGGAATTCGCGAAAGACCCGGTTGTAGGCGAGTTTCCCGCCGTCGGGCGAATAGGAGCAGAAGCCGCCTCGCGGCAGGGGAAGCTCTTCCGGCATCTCCCCGGATGTGGAGACGCGGTACAGCCGACCCAGGAACGAGTTGAACGAGCGCATGCGCGAACGGAAGATAATGTGCCGCCCGTCCGGCGTCCAGGTCATGACGATGTTGTTCGGCCCCATGCGGTCGCCCACGTCATCCCTTCCGAGCGTGGCGGTATAGGTAAGCCGCTGCGGCACACCGCCGCCGGCGGGCATGAGGTAGACTTCCGTATTGCCGTCGTACTGACCCGTGAAGGCGAGAGACCGGCCGTCGGGCGAGAACCTCGCGAACATCTCGAAGCCCTCGTGGCTGGTCAGCTTTCGGGCCGTGCCGCCGCTCGAAGGGACCGTGTACAGGTCCCCCGCGTAGGTGAAGACGATCTGGTCTCCATGAATCGCCGGGAAGCGCAACAGACGGGCCTCCGTCGCGGCGAAAGCGGGAGTCACCAGGAAAAGGGCGGCCATGCAGGGTCCGAGTAGAAAACGCATTCTGATCCTCGCTAACATAGAACCATCGAATCCAATGTTCCCACCGCCACTTTGGCGACAGGAAGCTGAATGATATCCGGCCCGCGCCAACTCGTCAAGCGTGCCACTGGCCGCAGTGGCCGGAGGTGTGCGACTACGATTTTGGGCTCCTTGTAGGTCGTGCGTCCCCGCACGACCTCTTCAGGCGAGCGGGGACGCTCGCCCTACCACGCGAAATCAGGCACTTGGCCACCCGGACCACAAAAGTAGGTCACACACCGGCCGGATGGCGGCTTGGCCGGGATCGTCGGAAATGGTACACTCCGGTGAAAAGCTATGGAGGTGTGTATGCGTATTGGCAAAGTGTTCGCTGTGGTCTCGTTCGTACTGGCCGGTCTTGTGGTCGGCGTGCAGGGGGCTGAGCCGGTGAATCCGAATCTCAGCGCTGCGGCGCGGGAGGTCCTCGACTACCTGGATTCGGTGTATCAGAAGAAGGTCCTGTGCGGGTACAACGTGTACGTTCACACGCCGGACGACTACGAGCAGACGGGCAAGCAGGCGGCCGTCTGGGGTCGTGACATCCAGTGGCTGCCGGATGTCTCCGACGTGGTGGAGCACGCGCGGCGGCACGGGTACATCCTGACGCTGCACTGGCACTGGTTCTTCAATGAGGACTCCGCCTGGACGGACAAGCGAGACAGTCCTGCTGACGTCGGCAGGATGGTAACGCCGGGAACGGCCGAGCACGAGCAGGTGATGAAGGAACTGGCCGCCGTCGCCGATACGCTTCAAATCCTGGAAGACGCCGAGATCCCCGTGTTGTGGCGGCCACTGCATGAGATCGACGGCGGGTGGTTCTGGTGGACGGACAAGGAGACGCCGGAGAACACGGCCCAACTCTGGCGCATGATGTACGACTACTTCACGCACACCCGCGGGTTGGACAACCTGATCTGGGTCTACAGCGCCGGGGTGGGCAACAAGACGCTCGAATACCGCCGCCGGTTCTACCCGGGCGCCGCCTACGTCGATATCTCGGGTATCGATATCTACGGCGTCGATGTTCACGGCGATCCGAAGTACTGGGACTACTACAACCTGATGTCGCAGGTCTCGCCCGGCAAGATGCTGGCCTGCGGCGAGTGCGACGCCATCCCGGACCCGAACAAGATGGAGGACGGCACGCTTCCGAAATGGCTATACGCGCTTCCCTGGTGGGGCACGCCGAACGGCCGCCGGCCCTTCGATTGGGCCCTGTACACCATGCGGCACGACTTCATCATCACGCTGGATGAGTTGCCGCCGCTGGGGCGGGGCGACCTTGCGCCGCATGTCGGCATTCTGGACCCGCTCGACGACGGCTCGGCCTGGTATCCTGACAAGCCGCCGGTGATTTCAGGGTACGCCGTGGACCGCGGCGGCCGCGTGCAGCGCGTCGAGTTCTACGCCAGCGATGAGCGGATTGGCGTCGATGATTCGGCCCCATACGCCTTCACATGGCACAACGCGCCTTGCGGCCTCTACGACCTTACGGCCGTGGTCGTGGATGACGCCAATGAGACCAGCCGGTCGAATCAGGTCCGCATCAGTGTGGGCCTGATCGACTTGGCGCGAGGCAAGAACGTGGTCGCCTCGTCCGGCGAGGCGCCGCAACGCGCGGTCGATGGCGACTACCATTCGACATGGTCGAGCGCCAAGAGCGACGATGAATGGATCTACGTGGACCTCGGCGACGTCCGCAGTATCGACCGTGTCAATCTCCTGTGGGGCTGGAAGATCCACCCGACAGACTATTCCATCGACGTGGCGCTCGCGGAGCCCGATGAGCCACAGAGCTGGACCACCGTTTATTCGGAGACCGACCGCCGGTACGTCACGTGGGAGGCGACGGACCGCATCGCATTCGATACGACGCCTGCCCGATACGTGCGCATGCACGCCACGAAACGGGCTGGGCGCCAAACCTGGGGCGGCTATCAGCTCGCGGCCTTCGAGGTCCCCGTCCCCGCAGGGAGCGCGGGCCTTCGGGCACGTAGGTGACGCTGCTTTATTCGAATCGGTTGGTCCGACTCCTTCGTCAATTGTCTGTCGTCAGTTCATTCGGGTCCGCCACTACGACAGGTTCGACGTGTGCGAACACGCCGCAGGCGGAGGCGTCCTGCTCGTTGCTCTCCCAGACGGCAACGAACGAGCCGTCGCCTGCCATGGCCACATCCGGATCGCGTTGCTTGTCCAGAGTGTGCGTATTGAGTTGGAATGGCTCGCCGGCAGGCGTTCCGTTGGGGTCGAACCGTCGAGCGAAGATCTCCGTGGCGAGGTTCGGGTCGGCGGTATCATGCTCCCAGACCATGACGAATTCGTTCGCATCATTGATGGAGACCCGCGGCCACTGCTGGGCCCCGTCGCGGAGTGAGTTCACGATGAAGGGCTCGCCTCGCGGTGCGCCGTTCGGGTCGTAGAGCCGCGCGTGGATATCATCCTCGCTCGCGCGGTTCGGGTCGCCGTCCCAGGCAATGACGAAATACCCGGGCGAATTCATCGCGATCGAGGGCCGCGTAACCGACGAGATCGCCGTCGTGCTGACGTCGAACGGCTCCGTGCGGGGCACACCATTTGGGTCGAACAGGCGCGCCACGATCGTTTCGTCACCCAGCCACACCACGGCGAACCCGCCCAAGCCGTTCATGGCGACATCGGGGTATCGACCGTCATACACATCCTCCGTCAGGAGAATCTCGTCGCCGAGGCCGAAGCTGCTTGCATCGAAAAGCAGCCCGCACACGGAGCTCTGGGCATTCTCTTCTACCGTCTGACGACTCTCCCAAACGATGACACACGCACCGGCGGCGTTGGCGGCGATGCTCGGATAGAGTTGCCGGCCCGCTGTGCCGGAGTTTACGAGCATCTCTTCGGTGAGCGCGATCCCATTCGCGTCCCAGAGCCGCAGGAAGATATCTTCCTCCTCAAACCCGGGTCCCTGCCAGACGACCGCCCAGCGACCCTGGCCATCCATGGCGATCGTCGGCTCCGTCTGATTGCCCTCGCTCGTTTGATTCACCTGGAATTCCTCCTCGGCGAGTGTCCCGTTCGGGTCGCATCGCCGGGCCAGGATCTCATTGGAGCGTCCCAGCGTTGTGTAGTAGCTGCTCCAGACGGCCACCGCGCCGCCTCCCGGGTCCAGAGCAACCGCCGGATTGGCCTGCGAGCCGCTGGTTCGAACGTTGACCTGCACCTCTGCCGCCGCAACGGCGGTCAGTACGGCCGCAGTGGCCAGCCCTGCGAGAAATGCCCTCTTCATTCGTTCCGTCCTCCCTTCTTTCTTAGTGTGTGGTTAGACCGGTTCCGCAGGGCAGAGCAGTTACATTACTGCCGCGGCTGATCCGTGGTGTCGTTCTCGCTGTCCTGTCAAGCCGGAGTTCTCAGGCGGGCGATCCCACCTTTCAGGATCATCATTGTATTGCACGCCCGGTCGTTGTCCAGATAAAAATTCCCCGAGTGCCGTAATTTTCGACTCCCTGGGCGCAGATCATCTATACGACAAAAGGAGTAACGCCAAAGGTATGTCGCGACATACATGGGGAGGCGTAGCTCGCGCGCCCGGTCCGCACGTGGCTGGGCCGACAGAAGACAAGACAGCCGGGCCGCCGGCAATGTTCCCGCGTCCGCTTCATCGTGCCCGCCCGCGTCGGACCGACGAGCGGGCGGTGCGTTCGCGGAGGGAAATCAGCCCTTTTTCAGGTTTGCCAGGATCGTATCGTCGATGCGTCCGGCTTTGACCAGCGAGCCCGCCTGGATGACCACCTTGGTCTTGGCGTTCGTGATCGAGAGCAGTTCCACTCCGATCCGCTTGTCTTGGGCGTCTCGGGCGACGACCTGTGCTTCGAGCTGGTCCTGCAGCTTCTGCACGACGTTCAGTCCGAGTTCCTGCATGGCCTGTTCCGTCGCCTGATAGGCGCTGGTAATGTCCGCCTCTACGGCAGCCGTCAGCCGGCCGAACCGGTAGGTCGCACTGGTTTCCCCGCCGGAGTCGATTACGGTGGTCGTGCAGCCCAGACCGGACACGACGGCCCCGGCCAGCAGCGTCAATAGCAGAATTCGCGTCTTCATCGTGTGCCCCTTCCTTGGTTCACGCTGACGTTTCCCAACTGAACCAGCATCGTAGAGACCGTCAGGGGGGGCGTCAGATCTTTTTGGGCTCATCCGGTCTTTGCGTACATTGCGGGTTTCGGGGAGCAAAGACGTCAGGACATCCAGAGCGAAACCCGTCGCGGCAAGCGATCCCCGAAGGTAGTGGCCGCGAATCGCGTGGTCGAGGTTACAGGCCCACAGAGACACGCCCAAAGTGGCCGCGCCGAGGGAGTTTACCGCTTTGAGGCCTCCAGCATGGCAAATGGTCGAGCCCGGCGCCGGCCTGGGTGTGCTGCGCACATCCTCATGCTGGCGGCCTCAAAGCGAAACAGTCCCGGCCCGAAGGGCCCGAATCCCTATCCAGGGGAAAGTACGCAAAAACCGGATGAGCCTCTTTTTGGAGGTTGATCCGTTCATTTGGCACTTTCGGAGCTTGTCCTCGCGGCGCCGGCTCGGGGCCGTTCGGGCAGGTAGTCCTCCCGGACGGGAGAGAAGACCTCGATGGCCACCGAGTCCTCCAGGATCCTCGCTCCGTGCTCGACGCCGGCCGGTATGGACCAGCAGTCGCCGGGGCCGGCGTCGTGCTCGGCGGGGCCGATGGTGAGGCGGATGTGGCCCCGGACGAGATGGCCGGTTTGCTCGTGCGGGTGCGAATGCACAGGCAGCGTGCTTCCTCGTGCCAGAAGGAACTCCGTCATGAGCATGCGGTCGCCGTAACACAGGGTCTTCATCCGAATCCCGGGCAGGGCGGTCTCATATCCCTGCACGCTGTGCTTTTCGAACACGGCTGGCTCCTCGAATTGGTGAATCGTTGCAGTCGTCTTCCGCCCGCCAACAGCGGATTTCGCATCCCGCCTCGGCGGCCGGCCGGCATTCTCGTTCAGACGATCCGGTTGTCCTTCAGCACGGCCCAGGCCTTGGAGGCATTCGGCATCCCATCGATATCGACCTGGGCGATGGTGTATCCCGGCTCGCCGGCTTGCGCCCGTTTCCACGCGTCGTACAGGCAGCCGAGATAGACCGAATCCTCTTCGGCCCTGGTGACCTGACATTGGAGCGAGTGGGCCGTATCGGCTTGCAGCTCATCCAGAGCGCGTTTCCTGGCCGCCTCGACGTCATCGGCCGAGGACTCCTCCAGGCTCAGGCCCAATCGGGCGAGGTGTTCCTCGAGCCCCTGCCGGTAGGTTGTGCGAAGGTGCTCGCGAATCGCCGAGCGGCCGACCTCCGCCACCTCGTCCCAGCGCAACTGCGGCAGGTAGTCTTTGCATTGAAAGAACAGGCCGACGACCGCTGGATCCGGAAGCGACAGCCGGATGACCTCTTCGGCTGAGACGTCGAATGTCCCCGCCAGGGCCCCCAGTCCCTTCAGCCATTCCTCCTCAATGCGAAATGAAACGTGCTTGCTCTTGGTCATGCTCCTACCCTTCCACCGGGCTCCAACGGTTTCGCACCGATCGACAATTGATGGCTTCCATGACGTCGACGCCGCGCGCAGGGCGAGGTATGGACTTCACGCCAAACCATGACACAGTGCTCGTATTGTCGGCCGTTTATGCGCCGATGTCAATCCGGAAGGGCGGTAAGATGCTTCCGTGACGATTGCGAGAAGGGGTGAATCAGGCTATCCGATTGGGGCCGTCAGAGGTCTCGATCGCGTGGAAGAGGTTGGGAGGGTCCCAGTGGGGGCAAGACGAAGTGCTTCGCTGCGGCCCGGCGCGTTCTGCGGCTGATTCCGTTGGGCCGGCGGCTCCGTCCCGATCGGTGGGTGGGCGAGCCTCCACACTCTCAGAGATGATAGGTGCTGGACCAGTCGAACTTCTGGCGGTTTGTGATCTCTCGCTGTTTGTTATCGGGCTGCGGCTCCGGCGGCCGGCGTGCCTTGACGCCAAGGACTTCCTGGCGGGGCGGAGACGCCGGTCTTGCGTCTCGCGTTTTTGGTGTTGTGCAGGGGGACGGCGGGGGCTCCTTCACGATCTTGGGATTGATCCTGCACAACTGCCGCTCAACGATAGCTCGCTTGACCCATGTAAGGATGCCCTGGGCGCATGGGTACTCGCTCGGATCGCGGAGATTGCCGATATCGAGCGGCCCTGCGGCCCCGGTCATCGTGCCAAACGAGTCGCTTTCCACGACGTATACCAAGCCATTAGTATGCTGCCAGAAGGTCTTCATAGGTACTCCTATGGAAAGTATAGAAAATGTGCCCCCGGACCGGTAATCTGCGAACGACCGTCGAGCCCCTGGGATCGGGATGGCACCCCCGGCGGGCAAGCGCAGCCCGTCGTACGGCGTCTTCGGGGAGGCGCCGGGGTGCCCTGACGGGCCATCTGATCCGCCCGGCGGCCGCGGATGGCGGACAGCCGCATCAAAATACGCTGCTTCGGAGGCGTGAAAAAGGCATTTTTTCCTTGTTTTCTCCCCGACTATCCCGTACAATAGATGAACGATTTGCAGCCAGGCAGGGCTGCGACAACGTTGGGGAGGAGTCCCATTCCAAAAAAACGCATGTTGGCGCCCCGATCGGGTGGCCGCGTGGCCACACATGCTTTGGGGGGGCGTCTGATAATCGGTGGTCTCCTGGCATATTTCCGGGGATGGGAGGATGGGATATGGTTGTGAAGGTGATCAGTGAGGCGGTTGATGTACCGGACCGGTCGCCACGCGAACGCCGCAAAGGCAGGGTCGCCAGGTTCGCTGGCAGGGTGAGCAAGAGACAGGTCATTGTCTTTGGATTCGGCATCGCTCTTGGCGCGGGTGTCCTGTATGTTTTGCTGGACGCCCAGGCAAGCGCCAAAGATGTTCCCACGCGTGTGGAGGGCGGCGCGGACCCGGCCCTGGAGAGAATCGATGCGCGCGTGGATGAGGCGCTGAGGCGGATCGACAACACGGTTCGCGCGAGTCTGCAGACGGTGAACGGGGGTGGCCTGCCGAGCACCGACCGCCCGGTCGACCAGGAGAGCCGCCCCTGGACCATCCACGGGCAGGGATTGCGGACCGTGGACAGCCGCGACTCCGAAGTGGACCAGGCGACGGAGATCCACGTGAGCACGGATGTGTCGGAAGAACAGGTCAAGGCGCTGGCCGCCGCCGTCGACGAGCAGGTTGACCCGAAGCTCGACGAGCTGATGACCAAGATGGATTCACGCTTGGAGCAGCAGTTCAAGGAACTCGTGTCTCGCCATGGACTGACCGATTCGGAAATCTCGGCGTTGAAGCTGGAGCTCAACGAGTCCGTGGGCGTTGTGCTTCGGAACGAGATGGCCCGCAACCAGGAACTCTGGCAGGACAACGCGACGTACCGCGTCCTCTTCCAGCGGAGCCTCGACTTGAACCAGGACCTCATCGCCCTTTACGCCGGCAGCGTCAAGGACGATCACGCGCTCGGCAACGTCGTCAAGGTCGTGCCGAAGCTGTTCACGCTCCAGGTCTGGCAGAATCGGGATGATCAAGGGGAGTATTTGCGATTACTCACCCGGTACGAAGAGCTGGCGACCGGCAGCTACGAGATGGATCACGAGAAGTCCGAACCGTAGGCCCCAACCCTACCCGGCCGGGTTCGCATGGCGCCTTGCGAGGCGTTTGCAGAAAGCGCTTCCCCTGCGCGCTGCGGCGAGTCCGTCCTCGCTCGCATCTCTCAGGACACGTGACAGGAGCGCCCGTGCGAATGCTACTGCTTGCTTTCGAGGGCTTTGATGCGCTCTTCGTGGCGGTCGATCCTGCGCGACTGAAGGACATTCCAGGCAATCACGAGGGCGAGAGGCAACACCAGTACGAGAAGGACAATCAGATTTCCTGACATCTTCCTGTCTCCTAAACCAGGACCTTGGTTCGGCATGGTCTTAAGGCCTATGCCCGTGCGTCCGTTCCCTGACGCGGCGTCCACGATACCCCCTTGGCTTTGCCCATGTCAACTGCGGAAAACCACGGATTTTTGCCCCTGGCAAAAAATCTTGTCTTGGCGTCGGGAATGACCTATAATAGCTGGTGATTAGCGCAAGGCAACGCGGTGCGACTGTCATGAGACGGTTCCCGGAAAGTCGGCCGCGTATGCAGGGAATGGAGAATGCTTTCCCCGGAAGTCCCGAGGAGTCAAGGAGAGTGCCATGCGGAGCGAAACAGCCAACAGATCGTCGATCGTTTTGTGTCTGTCCCTTGTCATGGCCGCTTCCACGGCGGCCCACGCACTGACCGTCTTTCGGGTGGCCGCCACCGCAGACGATGAAGCGTTTCCCACGGTCTCCGGGAATGTGGTCGTCTGGCAGTGGTACAACAGCCGCTATGGCGACTGGGACATTGAGGGCGCGGACATCACGGACCCCGCGAACCCTCTGACCTTCATCGTCAGCGATTTTCCGGGCGACGATTTCTTCCCTGTGGTCGACGGCAACGACGTCGTCTGGGAGCATCCGTACAGCCCAGGCGGCGACCGGGACATACACGGGGCCAATATCGCGGATCGCCCGAACGTGACGAGGTACACGATTTCCGATTGGACGGACGAGGAACGTGTCCCGTATGTGTCGGATGGCGTCGTGGTCTGGCAGCACAAATTCGTCGATGCGCCCGACTGGGACATCTTCGGAGCGCGTTTGACTGGACAGGACTACCCCGAGCCGTTCATGATCTCCGCCGGCGTCGATGTCAACGAGCTCTACCCGTGCATCTCCGGCGACCTCGTGGTGTGGCACCAGCAAATGCCCGACGTGCCCCAGCCTTTTGTCTGGGGCGTCGACATCTCCGACCCGAACAATCCTCGCTTGTTCTACACGACCATGGCGCTGGGGAAGTTCGAGATCCCCAGCCTCTCCGACGGCTGGCTCGTCGCGCGCGAAACGGACGGCGTCGGCAGGGTGATGCTCGACAACCTGTTCGACCCGTTCAATCCGGAGGAGATCAGCAGCGGCGGCCTCACGGCCTGCCCGAAGATTCACAAGCACATCGCCGTCTGGCAGGACCAGCGCAACGGCACCTGGGATATCCGCGCCTACAACCGGATCACGCGCGAGGAGCTGGTGATCACCGACCGGAAGATGTCCGACCAGGTCAATCCCTCCGTGTACGTGGACACCGAGCAGCAGCGCGCCATCATCGTCTGGCAGGACGACCGCGACGGCAACTGGGACATCTACGCCGC
>CBFDDG010000084.1:0-12701 GCA_965603505.1 uncultured Phycisphaerae bacterium
GTCCCGGGGATCGGAGACGTCAACGAGATCAACGCGAGCATCTTCGCGACCCAGGCGCCCGCGCTGCTGGACCGGCCGTTTCAGACGGACAACGGCTGGGAGATCATCAAGGTCGAGGAGAAACACCCATCGCGGCAGAAGAGTCTCGATGAGGTTCGCCAGCAGGTCACGATGCAGCTCCTGCGCCGCAAGAGCGAGGACGTGCAGCGGCAATATATCAAAGAAATGATGGACCAGCACGAGGTCATCGTACATACCTCAGCGTTCGTGCCGACCCAGCAGAGTGGATCAGAGGAAACCTCGTCGAAGCCATGATCGAACGAACCGCAACAGGATCGACGAAGTGGTTGGCCATGTGCCTGCTTGCAGGTCTGCTCGCATGGACAGGCTGCGGCAAGGGCCCGAAGAGCACGGTGACGAAGACCGAGTTCGAAGTGGACAAGGTCTACGAGCGGGGCCCGGCCACGGTTCACGTCCGGCTGGGCAGGACGAAGATGACCATCGCCGATACCGTTCTGCTGCAGTTGGAGGCGACGTTGGAGCCGGGGTACGAGGTAGAGATGCCCACGGTGGAGAAGGTGCTCGAGAACTTCGGGATCGTGGACTGGGACAATCTGGGGCAGCGGCTCGATGAGAAGAACCACGTGGTCACGACGTATCAATATCGACTGGAGCCGTTCCTCTCCGGCAGCTATGAGATCCCGGCGTTCACATTCCAGTTCCACGATGTCAACGAGCCTGACAGCCGGCACGAATTGACCAGCGAGCCCGTCGCTGTCGAAGTCACGTCCTTGTTGGGCGATCAGCGGGCGGAACTGGTGATCGAGGATATCGAAGGCGTGGTGGAGATCCCTGAGCCCGCCAACCGATGGTGGCTGTGGGCGCTGATCCTGCCGGCGGTCGCTGCGGTCCCGGCCGGTTGGCTCCTTCTGAAGAGCCGGCGTGCGAAGAAGCTCGTGCGCGTCTTCAAGCCGGCACATGAGATCGCCTATGCCCGCCTGCGGGCCCTCGTTGCGGAGAACCTCGCGGAGCAGGGGAGAATCAAGGAGTTCTATGAGCGCATCAGCGGCATTCTGAGGCATTACATCGAGGATCGGTTCGACCTGCATGCACCGGAGCGCACGACCGAGGAGTTCCTGGCCGAGCTTCGGTTCACCGAGGCGCTTCCCCCGTCGGACAAGGAAGTTCTTGAGGAGTTTCTGACGCACTGCGATCTGGTGAAATTTGCCAGGCACGATCCGACGACGGAGCAGATTCAGCGGACGTTCGACCTTGTGAAGGACTTCATCGAGAGAACGAAGTCCGAGGAGCGCACCGTGGATGTCACCGACAAGGTGCGCGCGGGGCAGACGATTGAAGCGGAGGTGACGTAGATGCAGTGGTATTCACCTTGGGCGCTGCTGTTATTCCTGCTGCTTCCCTTCCTGGGGTACGTCATGTTCCGGCGGAAGCGCGGGGCGGCCGTGAAATTCCCGAGCCTCCTGGACGTGAGGAGTTGCCCCGTTTCCTGGCGGCTGCGGCTGCGGCCGCTGCTGGCGGCGGTGCGGCTATTATGTCTAACCCTTTTGATCCTGGCCTTCGCTCGGCCGCGCAAAGGAACCGTCCTGTCGGAAATCTCTACGGAAGGTGTCGCCATCGAGGCCGTTGTGGACCGCTCCGGCAGCATGTCCACGGAGATGGACTACTACGGTGAAAAACAGGATCGGCTGGAAGTGGTCAAGCATGTGCTGGGCGACTTCATCGAGGGAGACAGGAAGGACCTTCGCGGACGGACCGGCGACTTGATCGGGCTGGTTACGTTTGCACGGTATGCCGACACGGTCTGTCCTCTGGTCCTGAGTCACGGGGTGCTGTCTGAATTCCTGAAGCAGACACAGATCGTCACGCTGCGCCAGGAGGACGGCACAGCTATTGGAGATGCCATCGCGCTGGCGGCGGCCCGGCTCAAGAAGGCCGAGGAGGAGATTCAACGCCGTAATGTCGCGTTGGGGTTCGCCGGCGAAGGCGATACGCCGCAGCGCGATATGACCGGCTTCAAGATCAAGAGCAAGGCCGTGATCCTGCTGACGGACGGCCGGAATAATACGGGTCGGTATAGTCCGCTCGAAGCGGCCGAGCTGGCGAAGAAATGGGGCATCAAGATCTACACGATCGGAATCGGATCGGCCCAAGCGTATAGGACCGTCCAGACCCTTCTTGGGACGTTCCGCATGCCCGCGCAGCAGGAACTGGACGAGGAACTGCTCAAGGCGATTGCCGACAGAACCGGTGGCTTTTACAGCCGGGCCGATGATGCCCAGTCGCTGCGCGACATCGTCAGGAAGATCGATGAAATGGAAAAGACCGAGGTGACATCCGTGCAATACACGGAGTATGCGGAGCAATTCGGCTCCTGGACGTTGCCCGCGCTGGTCCTGCTGTGTCTGGAAATGCTGGCGGGTTGCACGGTGTTTCGAAAGATCCCATAAGTTGTGATGATTGCATGAATCTGGGAAATGACAAGGCGTTGTGGTTGCTGTTTGCGGTGCCGGTGGTGCTGGCGCCGGCCTACATCTGGTGCTTGTGGCGCAAGGCCCGGACGCTGCGCGTGCTGGCGAGCAACGCAATGCTTGCGAAGATCAACAGCACGGTCAGCCTTAGGAAGCAGTTGTTCAAGGCGGTTCTCCTGGTCGCCGCCTTTGTCAGCATCGTGATTGCCCTGACCGAGCCCAAGTGGAACCCGCAGCCGCAGCAGATTCGACGCAAGGGAAGAGACGTGGCCATCCTGTTGGACACGTCCCGCTCCATGCTGGCCGAGGATATCGCGCCGAACCGGCTCGAACGATCGAAGATCGCCATCTCCGACCTGCTGGAGGTCCTTGCCGGGGATCGCATTGCCATCATCACATTCGCCGGCAACGCGATGGTGAAATGCCCGTTGACACAGGACTATGCCTTTGTCCGGATGGCGCTGGCGGATATCTCGACAGAGAGCACCAGTCGGGGCGGGACCATGATCGGCGACGCGATTCGCAAGGCTGCCGAGGAAGTTTTCGACAAGGACAGCCGCGAATACAAGGACGTGATTCTCATCACCGACGGCGAGGATCACGACAGCTTTCCCCTGCAGGCGGCCGAGAAAGCCGCCGAAGAAGGGGTCAGGATCATTGCCATCGGTCTGGGGGACGACGCGACCGGCTCGCGCATCCCGATCACGGGTCCGAATGGCGCCAGAACGTTCCTGACGTATAATGGCCAGGAGGTATGGTCGAAACTCGACAGTGATACGCTGCGCGAGGTCGCCTATGCGACCGACGGGGGCAAGTATCTGTCCGTTTTGCCCGGTACGACGATGGATTTGGGCCGGATCTACCGGGATTTGATCGTGTCGGCCGAAAAACGGGAACTCGAATCGATGACCATGATGAAGTATGATGAAAAATTCCAGATTTTCATCGCTCTGGCAATCGGGTTACTGATGGGTGAGGTGTTGGTCAGTGAGCGCAAGAAGGCCGTATAGCAGTGTACTGATCGTCCTGCTGCTGGTTTCCGTCTCGGCGGCACGGACGGACTCTGTCCGTCAGATGCTCCGGCAGGGCAATCGGCTCTACGGCGACGGCCAGTACGCCGAGGCCGTCAACAAGTACAACGAGGCCCTGATCGAACAGCCGCAGGTGTTGGAGCCGAAATTCAACAAGGCGAACAGCTACTACCGGCTGGACGATCTCGGCCAGGCCATGGACCTGTACCGGGAGGTGGCTGCTGGGAGCAAGGATATGGCCCTTGTCACGAAGGCTAAGTACAACCTCGGAAACTGCTTCTTCCAGCGGGGCGCCAAGCAGCGAGATTCGGACCTGCAGAAGGCCCTTGAGGATATGAAGACGAGTATCACCTATTGGCGGCAGGTGCTCGACATCGACCCGGACAACGAGAAGGCCGCCAGGAATATCGAAGTGGCCCGCCTGACCATTAAGGACATCCTCGATCAGTTGAAGCAGCAGCAGGACCAGCAGAATCAGCAGGCCCCACAGAATCAATCGGAGTCTCAGCAGGACCCGAACCAGCCGCAGGACCCGAATCAGGCCCAGCCGCCTCAGTCCCAGGATCCGAACCAACCGGAGGATGAACAGCCGCCTGAGGCGCAGCAACAGCAGCAGGAGCAGGAGGTTGCGCCGCCGGACGCCAGGGCCCAGGAGATCATTGACAGGGAGCAGCGGCAGAAGAAAGAACGCGAAATTCAGCAAAGAGCACGATACCAGGAGGTCGAAAAAGACTGGTAGAATGAAAGACCTCTGTCAATACACATTCTGGATGGTGCTCCTTCTCCCATCGATGGCGGTCGCCGGCTCGGCGAGCACCCGGGTCTATGCCAAAGTGGGTGCGGAGACGACGATCTACGCGGGCGATCAGTTCGTCTATTCCGTGGTTGTCGAGGGCGGGGCCAAGCCGAGCCGGATCGACGTGTCACCGATTGCCCGGTTCAAGCCCCGGCCGGCCGGCAGCGGGACGTCGATTCAAACGGTGGGGGACCGTACCACGATCAGTTATTCCGAGAATTACCGCATCACGGCGACGGCGGCCGGCACGATGACTCTGCCCGGCGTGAAGGTCACCGTGGACGGCCAAGTCTGTACGACCAACCCGGTCGACGTGAAGGTCTCACGGCCCGGGAGCACGGATCGGATGACGGTGGAGTTCTCGGTTTCGGAGGCGAAATGTTACGTGGGTCAGCCAACCGTGATGACGGTGAGGTGGATCGTCACGACCCGCTGGCAGGGCGTTGGATTCGACGTGCCGGTCTTCAAGTCGGGTGATTTCTACATTGAGGATGCCTCCGAGGCCGCCGGTGGCTCGACCCGGGAGCAGATTGTCATCGATGGCATACCCACCACGGTGACGATGGACCGCCAGTCCATCCGAGGCATGGAGGCTACGGTCATCTCCTTCAGCAAGGTCCTCATTCCGAAGCGCCCGGGTCTGATCGAGCTCGATCCTGTCACCATCTCAGCGGAAATGGCGGTAGGACGCGTCCGGACGGACGATCTCTTCAATCCCTACAGGATGAAGTATGAGCGTGTTGCTGCGCAATCCAAACCTGTGGAGCTGGAGGTGCTGCCGCTGCCGCCGACCGGCAAGCCGGCGCAGTTTTACGGCTTGGTCGGGCGATATACGATCTCCGCCTCGGCCGCCCCGACAAAGGTCAATGTGGGCGACCCAATCACCCTGACGATTCGCGTCGGGGGCAATCCGTACCTCAAGCCGGTTCAGTGGCCGCAACTCGAGCAGATACCGGAATTAGCCGACAACTTCCGGATTCCCAGTGAAAGGGCGTCGCCAATCTTCGATGGCGGCTATAAGGTCTTTACACAGACCATCCGGGCCAGCAATGACGCCGTCACGGAAATCCCTGCGATTCCGCTGGCCTACTTCGACCCGGTTCGCGGCGATTACGCGGTGGCCACGACCGACTCGATCCAACTGGAGGTTGCGCCAACGAAGGTACTGACCAACGCCGATATGGAAGGAACGAGCTCGCAGCCGGTCAATCGCGAGGTGGAGGCGATTCAAAAAGGCCTTTCGGCAAACTACTACGGTCCGAAGCTCGCGGTAAACCAGAGCTTCTCGCTTCTGTCGGCCGCGATCAGCCCTGCCTATGCCGCGATTTGGTTCATCCCCCTGATGATCCTGACCGTCAGTTCGGTGGTGAAGGTCGCCGGCCGCACGAGTTCAGAATCGCTCGCGCGCAAGCGCAGGCGGAAGGCCGCCGGTGCGGCCATGCGTCGATTGAAGACCGTCGGCTGCGCCGTTCCCGGGGACAGACCCGAACGGTTGCTGTCGGCCATGAAGGGCTATATCGGTGACCGATTCAACAAGGTCTCTGCATCCCTTACGGCTGAAGACTGCCGGAGGATCATCGCTGAAGCCATAGGCGATACCGAGACCGCAGCGAGATACAGGGGCTTGATCGCCGCCTGCGAAGAGGCCCGCTACGCGCCGATGGACGCCGAGATCGGATTGAAGCAGGTCCAGGAAGCGGTCAAGCTCATCCATGTGATCGAGAAGCATTCGAAGAAATGAAGATTCAGACAGCACTGATCCTGTTGCTTGCAGCGACCCTCACGGGGCGCACGGCGCTCGCCGCGGAACGACTGCCCCGCGAGCAGCTTCCTGGGCTGCTCAATGAAGCGAATGCCGCCTTCCAGGAGGCAAACGCCCTCGTTAATAATCCAGACCGTTCCAGTCAACTTTACGAGAAGGCGATCCTGCTCTACGAGAAGGTCATCGGCGCCGGCGGCGTACGCAACGCCAAGCTCTATTACAATCTCGCGAATGCCTACCTCTTGAAGGAGGACGTCGGCCGGGCCATTCTGAACTACCGCCGGGCCGAGCAGCTTGAAGGCTCGGATATCAACATCCGCAAGAACCTCGCTTTCGCCCGCAGCCGGAGGATCGACAAGGTCGACGTCGGCACGGAGAGACGCGTCCTCGAGACGCTGTTCTTCTGGCACTACGATTTCTCGCTCAAGACGAAGTTCTTGCTGACCTGTCTGTTCTTCGGAGCCCTCTGTATTGCCCTGACCGTGCGGATCTGGCTCGGGCGCGGCCCCGCGACGTCAGCGGTGGCCGTGCTCTCGGTCGTGCTGTGCCTGGCTTTTCTGATCTCGGTTTTCATCGAGGCCCGGCGGCAGGCGGAGACGCGCTTCGGCGTGCTCACCGCGGCGGCAGTCGTGGCGCGCCAGGGGGACGGTCCGAACTACCCGCCCAGCTTTCGAGATCCCCTGCACGCAGGCACGGAGTTCGAGTTGATCGAGCAGCGTCCCGGCTGGATGCACATCAGGCTCTCAGACGGCACCGACGCCTGGATCCCCGACGACTCCGCCGGGGTGGTCTGACAAGCCCACATGCCCGAGTGACAGCTCTCCCAATGTCTCATTCTCCGGGTGATCGTGGTCGGCCGGCGGGAAATGGAGCGCCGGCCCTTTGACTTACATTCGCAGGGTAGGGTACGAACGGGCCGAGGGCGGTTTACCTACGCGTATGGGTCCTCCGGCCTCTACGCGCTGCGGTAACCGCCTCGACCCGCATAGGCAGGAGGTGTTGGCCTTCCAGGCCAGACACCTGTTGTTCTGAATGTGTCCTTCATTGAATAGGTGCCGCGACGAGGCGGCCGCGCAACACTATTTCGGCCGGTTCAAGGAAAGGATATCTCGGTCGGGTCGCAGAGATTCTTTTTGTCTTTTGCCGTGCGGCCGCAAGTCCGGCAGCGGAATCGTGGGTTTCTCGCCAAAGCCTCCTGGCCTTGCGGGATGGGCCATCCGCCGTAGTACGCGAGGGGCTCGTTGCGGAGTACGGCCTGGGCTACCATGTGACACAAATGTTGATCGTGCGTCGCGCTGGCACATTCCTCGTTCTCGCTGAGCCTCACGGGCTTGCAGAGGTTCCGGTCGCTGGCCGCCACGCGTCCGCACCATTCGCACCGAAATTGCGGGTTTCGCGACAGGGCCTGCAGTTCTTCCACGGAGGGCCGGTGCGCCGAGTCCTGAGACCTCACCATTTGTGTCGCCATCCAGCAGAGGTGTTGCTCGTGAGAGGCACTCTCGCAGCGTATCTTGTCGTCTGTCATTTGCACGGTCCTCAAACAGTCCAAATTCAGCGGTCCGGCGGCATTGTGCCTGCCGTCTCACGGCTAATCCCTACGAGTTCAGGCGTCGTTCTGTGCTGAAGAAATCCACGAAGGAGAAGTCAAAGATCAAAATGTAAGACGACAAAGCAAAATCCAAAAATGTGCCTGTCCGCCATGGTCGGATTCTCGCGCCCGGCGTCCCTTTATCTTGATCGCTTGGCTCGTGCCGCGTCGTAGTCGGGATTGGGGGACATTTCCTGCGCTCCGACGTCGTGTCGCCATAGGTCGAGCATGCGGCGCATCTGTTCGGCCTTGGCGGGCATCTTTGCGGCCAGGTTGTTCTGCTCGCCGAGGTCCTTCTTGAGATTGTAGAGCTCCAGGCTGTTGGTGGGGCCGTGGATGCTCTGGTCGTACCACTCGATGAGCTTGTAGTCACCCGCGCGGACGGTGCCGCACGGGCCGATGCTGCTGCCGTGGTAGTGCGGATAATGCCAGTAGATGGCGGGGCGGCCCAGAGCGCCCGTCCGGGTCAGCAGGGGCAGTAGGCTGACGCCGTCGATGGGCCCAGCTTCGATGTCTGCGGCGCCGAGGATTTCATGGAACGTGGGGAAGAAGTCCGTGCTGATGACGGGCTCGCGGCAGGTGGCGCCGGGCCGGACCACGCCGGGCCAGCGGACGATGAGCGGGACGCGGATGCCACCCTCGTACAGGTTCGCCTTGCCGCTGCGCAGGGGCGTCTGCCGGGCCTCGGATTCGAGACCGCCGTTGTCGGAGAAGAAGACGACGATGGTGTTGTCCGCGAGTTCCAGCTCGTCGAGCTTCGCGAGAATTCGGCCGACGCTTGCATCCAGCTCCTCCATCATGGCGCCTATGACAGGATGATTCTCCGGCCGGTCGGCCCCGGGCTTGGCCTTATACCGGGCGACAAGGTGCGTCTTGCCTTTCAGCGGGTTGTGGATGCTGTTGTGCGTGACATAGAGAAAGAACGGCCTGTCTCTGTTCTTCTCCAGGAAGGCCAGCGAGCGCTCGGTGATCGCCTCGACGTTGTGCGCATCGGTCTCGGGGTCTTGCCCGCGCGAAGGTTTGTAGGTGACGAGCGTCTCGTCGAATCCCTGCTTGTCGGGGTTGTAGGGCAGGCTCTCCAGCGGTTTCTTGGCAATGCTCAGGTGCCACTTGCCAAAGGCGGCCGTCGCGTAGCCCCGGCTCTTGAATAGCTCGCCAAGCGTGAATTCCTCCAGGGGCAGGAACTTCTGCCACTCGGGCTGCTTCTGCCTTTCGTACGGGAAGTTGCCGCCTGCGATGAAATCGGTCAGGTGCAGCCGGGCCGGGTATTTGCCCGTCATGATGCTGGCCCGGGTCGGGGAGCACACGGGACACGCCGCGTACGCATCGGTGAATCGCATCCCTTCGCGGGCGAGCCGGTCAATGTTCGGCGTCTCATAGAAATCGTTGCCGTAGCAGCCCACCTGCGACCAGCCCAAATCGTCGGCCAGGATGAACACCACGTTCGGCTTGCCCGTTGCCGGTTTGCCAAGACGTGCGTGTGCTACAGCGAGCGTCGCCTTGTCGAACCTGGATGATAGAAAAGCAGCTGCCCCCAGGCCCATTGATTTGATGAATCGCCGACGATTCATGACTGGCTCCTTGTCACAGCGAAAGCGTTTGCGTGGAGAACAGGATAAGCGATTCATCAGCGAAAGTTAAGCATGTTTCGCTGCGGCCCGGGCATCGAAAGATCAAGAATCAAGAAGCAAAATTGCGGCTTCGCCCTGCGGCCGAGACTGGTTTGACAGGGAGACGCGGCGGGCGCGGGAATCCGACCACGGCACGCAGGGACATTTTTGGATTTTGCTTTGTCGTTTTGCTTCTTGATCTTTGACCTTTACTTTCTCCTTTGTCGTCTTGATTCTTGCTGCCCCCGTGCGGCTCACTTGTTCGCTTTTTCGAAGACGAAGCCGTGGCCGCTGGCGTCGACGCGGATGTCGTCGCCGTCGGCGAACTTGCCGGCGAGCAGCTCCATGGCCAGCGGGTTCTCCAGCCGTTGCTGGATCGTTCGCTTGAGTGGCCGGGCGCCGTAGACCGGGTCGTAGCCTTCGTCCATGATGAGGTCCTTGGCCGCGTCGGTGAATTCGAGCTGCATCTTGCGATCCTTGAGCCGGTCGGCAAGATAGCCGAGCTGGATGTCGACGATTCGCTTGAGGTGGTCCTTCGTGAGCATGTGGAAGACGATGACCTCGTCGATCCGGTTGAGGAATTCGGGCTTGAAGACCTGCTTGAGCACGTCCTTGACGTGGGCTTCGATCTCCCAGTCGGCGCCTTGCTCCTCCGTGAGCTTCTGGATCTGCTGGCTGGCGATGTTGCTCGTCATGATGATGACCGTGTTCTTGAAGTCCACGGTGCGGCCTTTGCCGTCGGTGAGCCGGCCGTCATCGAAGACTTGCAGCAGGACGTTGAAGACGTCCGGGTGCGCCTTCTCGATCTCATCGAGCAGGATGACCGAGTAGGGCTTTCGCCGGACGGCCTCCGTCAGGCGGCCGCCTTCCTCGTAGCCGACGTAGCCGGGAGGGGCGCCGATCAGTCGCGCCACGGAGTGCGGCTCCATGAACTCGCTCATGTCGATGCGGACCATCGCGTTCGGATCGTTGAACAGGAAGTCCGCCAGGGCTTTTGAAAGCTCGGTTTTGCCTACGCCGGTCGGCCCGAGGAACAGGAACGTTCCAATCGGCCGGTTCGGGTCCGAGAGGCCCGAGCGACTGCGGCGCACCGCGTTCGACAGCGCAGAAACCGCTTCGTCCTGTCCGACGACGCGCTGACGGATGCGCTCCTCCATCTGCATGAGGCGCTCGCGCTCGCCCGTGAGCAGTCGCGATACGGGAATGTTAGTCCACTTTGCGACGACCTGCGAGATGTGCTCCTCCGTCACTTCGTTGTGCAGCATCTTGGCCTTTTCGGAGCCGGCCAACTGCTCCTCCTTCTCCTGCAACTCCTTCTTCAGGTTGGCAATGGTCTCGTATTTCAGTCGTGCGGCCCGCTCCAATTCGCCGCGACGCTGCGCGTCCTCGAACTGCATGTGGGCCTCTTCGATTTGCTGCCTGAGGGCCTTGATCTGATCGATGCCGCCTCTCTCAGCTTCCCACTGCACGGTCAGCTCCCCGTCCGTCTCCTGCAAGTCGGCCAACTGTTTCTCGGTCTTCTTGAGTCGCTCCTGGCTCGCCGGGTCGCTTTCCTTCTTCAGCGCCTCGCGTTCGATCTGAAGCTGAATGATCTTGCGCCGAATGTCATCGAGTTCCGCGGGGAGCGAATCGTTCTCGATTCGCAGCTTGGAGGCCGCCTCATCGATGAGGTCAATGGCCTTGTCCGGCAGCCAGCGGTCGGTGATGTAGCGATTGGAGAGCGTTGCCGCCGCGACAAGGGCCGCGTCGGTGATTCGGACGCCGTGATGGGTGTCGTACCGGTTCTTCAGGCCGCGAAGGATCGCGATCGTCTCTTCAACGCTCGGCGGATCGACCAGGATCGGCTGGAATCGGCGTTCGAAGGCCGCATCCTTCTCAACGTGTTTGCGATATTCGTCGATGGTCGTGGCGCCGATACAGCGCAGCTCGCCCCGCGCGAGCGAGGGCTTGAGCAGATTGCCCGCATCGACGGCGCCCTCGGCCTTGCCGGCGCCGACGACGGTGTGCAGCTCGTCGATGAACAGGATGATCTGTCCCCCGGCGGCGATGACCTCCTTGAGCACGGCCTTGAGCCGGTCCTCGAACTCGCCGCGGAATTTCGTTCCCGCGATCAGCGAGCCCATGTCGAGCGCGATGACTCGCTTGTTCTTCAGGCCCGTCGGCACGTCGCCTGCGACGATTCGCTGTGCCAGTCCTTCGACGATGGCCGTCTTACCTACGCCCGGCTCGCCGATCAGGACGGGGTTGTTCTTCGTGCGCCGGTTGAGGACTTGCATGCACCGCCGGATCTCCTCATCCCGGCCGATCACGGGGTCGAGCTTGCCCTTGCGGGCCATCTCCAGCAAGTCGATACCATAGCGTTCCAGCGCCTTGTACTTCTCTTCCGGATTCTGGTCGGTGACCGTGGCCCCGCCGCGGATGTCCTTCAGTGCGTCCTGGATCTTCTCCGGCGTCACGGAATTCAGACTCAGGATCTCTTTCGCATCGCTCTTGACGGCGGCGAGCGAGAGAAGCAGGTGCTCGGCGCTGAGGTAGTCATCGCCCATCTTGTCGGCGCGGTTTTGTGCGTCGAGCACGATCTGGTTCAATACCGGATCGGGCATGAGCTGACCGGCGCTGGTGCCCTGGGCCAGTCGACTCAACTCGCCTTCCGTCATTTCCGTCACGCGATTCACGTTGGCGCCGATCTTCTTCAGGGTCATTTCGGTCACGCCGCTCTCGTCGCTTAGCAGCGCGCTAAGCAAGTGCAGCGGCGACAGGACCGTGTTCGATTTGGCCATCGCGATCTGCTGTGCCGTCGCCAGTGCTTCCTGTGCTTTCAACGTGAATTTGTCGAATTTCATTCTCTAAACCTTGTTCTTAATCTGTGTCTTTTCGTGCGGTTGCCGGCTCGCGCTTCTCTTAGACGTGCAAAAGCCGTGCCGGAACGAGTGGAATCCATAACCCGATTCTGCATAAGCATTTACGTTCTTGTCGGAATCGGAAAGGCAGTGCCAATCTGGCAGGCTTGCCTGTGGCCTCTGCCGTTCAAGAGGGTGAGAACCTGTCGGTGATTGGATTCGCGCCGACCGTCCGAAGCGCCAGTTGAGCCAGAGGGCGATCACGCCGAGGTAGGTCGCATACAGGGCGAGAAAAACGACGGCTTCCCACCGGTCGAGGACCCCGCGCTTGCCCGTGAACATACACACAAACAGCAGCAGGCTGGCAGGACCAGCACCCCAATATCGATACTCGCGCATGAGTCTTGGTCGTTCGTTGGGATATCGTGGATAGGGCCCGCCGGGCCGCCAATTCTTGGCGCGCTTGGCGCGCCCCGGATTTGGGCCGGGGGGAGTTGACAGTCGGGCAAAGAAGTTGTTGAATAGCAGGGACTTACAGTCGATGCGCCCGTAGCTCAGTTGGATAGAGCAACGGATTTCTAATCC